>NZ_JAUBRP010000006.1:71525-161807 GCF_036701935.1 Microcoleus sp. M2_D5
AACCGGGTTTTTCACCCAGATACGCGCCCCAAGCAGTCAATTTCAATAAAAACCCGGTTTCTTGAGTCTCAGAGTAGGGAACACCAGAAACCGGGTTTTTCACCCAGATACGCGCCCCAAGCAGTCAATTTCAATAAAAACCCGGTTTCTTGAGTCTCAGAGTAGAAAGTATTTAAGTCGGTTTGATATAAAATGGTGATGGCAATCGGTGCGATCGCACATTCATGAAAAAAATCATATTATTTACTTTATATCTAATTCCTGTCTTCTTATTAATCGGATTTGTAGCGAATTTTAGCGTTAACGTTCCCGTTGATGACGAGTGGAGGTTAGCTAGCCTTTTTGAAAAAATAGCTCAGGGAAATGTAACTTTTAACGATTTTTGGGCTTTGCACAGCAACCACCGCATACTTTTCCCTAAAATAATTATTGCGGTGCTGGCTTTTGCTTCCCGATGGAATATTAATTATCAGTTGTGTTTCAGCATAGGTTTGGCTGCGATAACTTTTATCGCTATGTACAAGTTATCCTCAATGCAAGTTAAGAATGTTGCGGATGATTTGTGGCATTTAGCTAATATTTTAACTTGTATTTTGCTTTTCTCTCTAGTTCAGCACGAAAACTGGCTTTGGGGATTTCAATTAGCGTGGTTTTTCGTAAATTTGTGTTTTGTCGCTGCGGTTTATGCGCTGGTTTTAAATCACAAATTATTGCCTAATATTAGAATCTCTATTGCTGCTGTATTCTGCTTTGTTGCGAGTTTTTCGCTGGCTCAAGGTTTGTTGTCTTGGTTGGCTGCGATTCCGGCTGTGGTGGCTTTGGAGGGAAATGCGGTACAAAAAAGAAAAAGATTGATTCTATGGATATTGCTGTTTGTAGCAACTTGTGCTGTTTACTCAATTGATTATCATCCGACTCGCAAAGCAAGTATTATTTCATTGTTGAATAAGCCGTTTGTGGTGATTGATTACTTTTTGAGTCTGTTGGGTTCGCCAATTGTGCGATCGCCGGGAATTTCAGCATTAGTTGGATTGCTAATATTTGCAACTTTCTTATTTCTGGGATTCCACTTTGGGAGAAAGATTACCGAGCATCGTGAGGCTTTACCTTGGCTGTCAATAGGTTTGTTTTCGGTTTTATCGGCTCTGTTTATTACGGCTGGTAGGGCAGAATTTGGGGCAATTCACGCGATCGAGTCGTCGAGATATACGACTAATTCGATTTTGCTGTTAATTGCTGTGGTTCAGCTAGGTCAATTGTTTGCCAGAGGCAAGAGTGCGGCGCTAAAGCGCAACTACAAACTTGTTTATCGGGTGTTGGCTGGGCTGTTAATTGGGATAATTATTGTTAACTCCCAGCAGGCGATCGCCCAAACTATATCTGCAATTATTTACAAACAAGGTGCTCAAGATTGTTTGCAGTTAATTAACTATCTGGAACCCTCGGATTTTTTTAATAATTCGCCGGAAAGCTGTTTGAGGGTGCTGAGCAAAAAAACTTGGCTGGTGAGAGAAGGCGCTGCAATTATTGACAAAATAGGTTGGAGAAAGTTCGCGAAAAATGTAGAGTTTATTTCTAATACGGAGAAAGTTTACGGTTATTTAGACAAACCTCAAACTAGCGATAAATCCTTGGCTGTTAAACCAAATGATGCTGTCAAGGCTGCTGGTTGGGCGGTTTGGCCAGAAAAATTGCAACAGCCGAACATTGTACTGCTATCTGTGGGCGACAAAAAATCTTTTTTTGCTAACGCTTATGTAAATTTGGACAGTCCCGACATCGCTAAGAGTTTAAAATCTGATTTGTACAACAATGCAAGGTGGGCTGTTGATTTGTCGGATAATAATTTGCCGATCGCCCAAACAGGAATTAAAGCTTGGGTGTATAATCCTGTTGACAACCAGTTTGTCCAGTTGCGCGGAGGATGAGGAGTGAAAATTTCTGTGATTATACCAGCCCACAATGAGGAGGGCTGTTTGTACGGTACTGTGCGGGCGATCGCCCAGACGCTGGATTTAGAAGGCATTCCGCACGAAATTTTGATTGTGAATGACAATAGTGTCGATCGAACTATTGATATTTGCCAGGAGTTGTCAGAGACTTTTGGCACAGTTAGATACATCAACAATCAACCTCCCAACGGTTTCGGATTTGCCGTGCGCCGGGGATTGGCGGAATTTGACGGAGATGCTGCGGCAATTGTGATGGCGGATGCTTCCGACGATCCGATGGATTTGGTAGCAGGATACCGCAAGTTGCAAGAAGGATATGATTGCGTTTTCGGTTCCCGCTTTATCAAAGGTGGCTTTATAGTTGATTATCCAATTCACAAGTTAGCAATTAACCGCTTAGCAAACTGGTTTGTCAAAAGTATTTTCGGCTTGCGGTACAGCGATGTCACCAATGCTTTTAAAATTTACCGCAGAGAAGTAATTGAAGGCGTACAACCGATTTTGAGCCATCATTTTAATTTGACAGTGGAACTGCCTTTAAAAGCAATTGTTCGGGGTTTTTCCTATACGGTAATTCCTCTGAGGTGGTACAATCGGACTGCTGGTATTTCTAAGCTTAAAATCAAAGAGATGGGCAGTCGATATTTGTTTATTGTCTTGTATGTATGGCTCGAAAAACATCTGTCTCGCGGCGACTACCACCGGACTAGAAAGATAGCAAAATTAAAAGTCAATGCCTGAGAGAATTTTAATTGTGGGCGGGGCGGGTTTTATCGGCAGTTGTTTGGCAATTGGCCTGAAGAAACTGCACCCGGAATGGCAAATAATTTGTTTAGATAACCTGCGTCGCCGGGGTTCAGAATTGAATCTGCCTCGGCTTAAAAGTTGGGGGATTCAGTTTGTTTACGGGGATATTCGCACAGCGGCAGATTTAGATCCAGTTGCACTGAATGCTGACTGCATTATAGATTGTGCTGCGGAGCCTTCTGTGCTGGCTGGTTTTAGTTCGCCTCAGTACGTTTTGCAGACGAATTTACTGGGCACTGTGAATGTTTTGGAGTTGGCGAGACAAACGGGTGCGAGTTTGCTGTTTTTGTCTACGAGTCGGGTTTATCCGATCGCCAGTGTCAAATCTGTTAAGCTGCTGGAATTGCCGAATAGATTTGCGATCGCCCCTGAGCAAACTTTACCCGGTATATCCGAGTTAGGCATATCAGAAGACTTCCCATTAAAAGGACACCGTTCGCTTTACGGAGCAACTAAATTAGCTTCGGAATTGCTGATTGAGGAATACAGGGAAGCATACAATGTACCCGCAATTATTAACCGCTGCGGGTTAATTACCGGTGCTTGGCAAATGGGTAAAGTCGATCAGGGAGTTTGCGGTTTGTGGGTGGCGGCTCACTATTTTCAAAAGTCGCTGAGTTATATCGGTTTTGGCGGCAGCGGGAAGCAAGTTAGGGATTTGCTGCACGTTGAAGATTTGTTGAGGTTAGTTAATTATCAGTTAGAAAATTTTGCTAAATTTGATGGCGAAGTTTTTAATGTAGGCGGCGGTTTTAGCAACAGTCTTTCTTTGGTTGAGACAACTGATTTGTGCCAAAAGATTACGGGTAAATCGATTTCAATTAATCCTGTTTTGGAGGAACGTGCGGGGGATATTCCGATTTTTATTACTGATTCTTCTAGGGTGATGGAGAAAACTGGATGGCAGCCTGTTATTGGGCCGGAAGCTGCTTTGCAGGATATATGTGATTGGATTGCTGCTAATGAGGTGGTGTTAAGTTCGATTTTGTAGGGATTTTTGAACCGCAGATGTAGGGAGATAAACGCGGATCAACGCAGATGTATCTCTCTGCCTGTATACGACTGGGAATGCCTCTCAAGAGTCTCTGCCTCTATTGTTTTGTTTCGATGCTTTAATAAACATTTGACCTCCCAAAAATAGCCACAAAAAAGGCAATTTCAAGTAAACTTTTAAAAGCCAGGGCGATGCTGGTCTGCCTTTGGTTGAAAATGGCAAAAATCTGGGTATAATTAGGTCAATTTCAAAGCCGACGGTTTGTAAAAGTTCTTGCAGCGATAAGTGGGTAATCGGTAATTGATGATCTATAAAGTCGTAATACTCTTTGAAAGAATATTTAAAATTGGGTTGGACAACTAACAGAGAACCCCCTGGCTTAAGCGCCTCAAAGCAAAATGAAATAATTTGGATGAGTTCTTCTTTATTGCGGAGATGTTCAAAAAAGTTAGAGATAAATATGCGGTCAAATTCTTCGCTAAAATCAGGTTTATCGCCACAATTAAACACATCAATATTAAGCACATTCACATCAGCGTTAGCAAACAACTTTGAATCGGGATTAAGATCAATTAAATATTTTTTTTTAGCCCGAATTTGATTTATAAACTCGCAGTAACCGCCGCCTATATCTAAAACCGCTGATTCGGGAGGAACATAATCTTGTAAGAAGTCGTCAATTAAAACTTTCCATAGTGCCACCTTGGCTTGCAGTTGTCGGGAATCAAATCGATTGGCATACAATTTTTTGAGATATGCGTCGGCTTTCATAGTAAAATAGCAAAGACTGAGTATGAGTTTATCACTTTGACAGCTAACTATGAATGTTATATCTACCGAAATACCGGAAGTTCTGATAATTGAGCCGAAAATTTTTGGAGACGAGCGCGGTTTCTTTTTTGAGAGTTTCAATCACAAAGCTTTTGTCGAAAAAACAGGCGTGACAGCCGAATTTGTGCAAGACAATCATTCCAAATCCTCTAAAAATGTGCTGCGAGGTTTGCACTACCAAATGCAGCAGCCTCAAGGGAAATTGCTGCGGGTAGTTGCTGGCGAAATATTTGATGTAGCAGTGGATATTAGAAAAAGTTCGCCGACTTTTGGGCAGTGGGTTGGGTGTTTGCTTAGTTCAGAAAATAAACGGCAATTTTGGGTGCCGGCGGGATTTGCTCACGGTTTTTTAGTGGTTTCCGAGACGGCTGAAGTTTTGTACAAAACTACAGATTATTACGCACCGGCACACGAGCGGTGTATCCTGTGGAATGACCCCGATTTGGCGATCGACTGGCCGCTAGATGGTGCCCAACCAATCTTATCAGCTAAAGACCAAGCTGGACAAACCTTCAAAAAAGCTGAAGTTTTTTAACAATGAAAATTTTACTCGCAGGTGGCAGCGGACAGCTAGCTCAAGAATTGCAGCCGATTTTATTATCTTCGGGAGAGGTAATTGCGGTCGATCGCACTCGCCTCGATTTATCCCAACCCGAAAGCATCCGTCAGGCAATGACTGAAATTCTACCGGATTTAGTCGTCAATGCGGGTGCTTACACTGCGGTAGACAAAGCGGAAAGCGAACCAGAATTAGCACACGCAGTCAACGGTATTGCACCCGGAATTCTTGCAGAAGAATGCGAAAAACAGGGAGCAACTTTGATTCACTTTTCCACTGATTATGTATTTGACGGCAGCCACGGTTCTGCTTATTTGGAAACAGATTCTACGAACCCGCTGGGAAGTTACGGCAAGTCGAAATTAGCAGGCGAGGAAGCAATTCGGAAAGCGGGGAACCGACATATTATTATTAGAACCGCGTGGGTTTACGGCAACGGTGGCAAAGGTAATTTTGTCAAAACCATGCTGAGGTTGGGAAAGGAAAGAGAAGAAATTCGAGTAGTAGCAGATCAGATCGGAAGTCCTACTTGGACTCTGGATTTAAGTGCGGCGACTTCGCAAATTATTCCTCTCCTCGGGCCAGAAACTTTTGGGACTTACCAGTACACTAATAGCGGTGTTTGTAGTTGGTACGATTTTGCGATCGCCATTTTTGAGGAAGCAGCCAAACTCGGCCTTCCCCTAAAAGTTCAGCGCGTAATTCCCATCACCACCGCCGAATATCCGACACCCGCAAAACGTCCGGCTTTTTCAGTTCTCTCTACGGTAAAAATATCAGCACTTCTGGGTACGCATCCTCCGCACTGGCGGCAAGGGCTCAGAAAAATGCTGGCAAGAGAAGTGAAATGAAAAATTGAGTGTAAAGTAGCCAGAAACCGGGTTTTTTCACAAACTACTTGGTTCAAACCCTCGATCGAGTAAAAAACCCGGTTTCTTTAATCCCAGCGCGTACAACTTAGCCCAAATCGATTAAAAATATCGCAATTTCCCAATCCATGAAAATCAAGCAACAATATATTTTAATTGCCGCCTCAGTTCTCGGCATCCTAATACCAGCTTCATATATTTTGTACTTGATATCGCAAGCGGGAGACTTGTCTAATTTTGATTATTGGTGGATGACGTGGAATTTTTATTCAGTAGACGGTTTCTCTACAAATCCTTTTAATTGGATATTTCGGGCCAACGAGCATTTTGTCTTGATTCCGGCAATTATTTATGGCTTGAATATAGCTGTCACCCAAGGTTCAAATATTGGTTTGTGTTTAGTTGCCTGGTTCTTGGCTTGGATTCAGTGCCACGTATTAATTGCTCTGCTGCCGTTAAATTTGAGGCGTTTTCCGCTGCAATTTATCTCGCTACTCCTTTGCATTTCTATTTTTAATTTTACTCCGGCCGCCGCTCACAATTGGATGCGGGGATTCAGCGGCGTTCACTGGATAATTGCTAATTTATTTGTGATTTGTTCGATATATTGTTTGCAATCCTATGTGACAGATTTATTAAAGAAAAGGGAGGCAGAGCCTGGTAACGAGTTGGTAGGGGCGGTGCCCCCGTGCCCGCCCCCGCATTTACAAAATAAGTGGGTAATTGGCAGCATTATTTTTGGCGTTTTAGGCTGTATTAGTTACAGCACTCCTTTAGGTTTGTGGCCGATATTGTGTGCTGCTGCGGTTGTGCTGCGGTTTCCCAGGCGAATAACTTATTTGTATTTCATTGCTTCGATTGCAGTGATGGGGATTTATTTTTTAACTTATAAAACTCCATCTCATCACCCTTCTTTAACTAAAATTAACCCGCTCAAAACTCTCGAATATATTCCCACTTATCTCGGCGGTATTTTTAGCGAAAATATTATTGTTGCTTCAATTATTGGTATAATTGGTTTGATTGCAGCGACGGGTTTTGTGGGTTATTGGCTATTTATAAAAAAGGTCGATCGCCCGGACTGGCTGCCTTGGCTATCAATCCAACTTTACACGCTGCAAACGGCGTTAATGGCCGCTGTCAGTCGATCGGGATTTGGAGTCGAACAGGCCACCGCTTCCCGCTACGCCACACTCCCAGCCTTGTTTTGGATGAGCACAATTGTCCTCACAGTGTTGTGGGTGCGGGAGTTGCAGCCAACACCCAGAATTCAACGGCGTTGGCTGACACCGCTGTTTGCAGTCGCCACAGTCGCGGTTATTTTAATGTACGGGGTGGGAGGCGAAACTGCAATGGCGATCGCCCGCAGAGCAACCTATCAACCGTTAGTAGCATTATCACTGCAACTAGGCATCACCGACGTAACCCTAATTAAAGACCGCGTAGGCAACAAACCCGCCGCTTTTGTCGGCTTAATCGACGCCTTAAAAACTAACAACTTAGTGCCATTTAACCGAGACATCAAAAAACACAATTTTTGTGCAGCATTAGACACAAAACTCGACGCAAATTTACTGTCCGCGCCCAAAGACGGAGTACCCGGATATTTTGATACAGTAACTAAACTCGCACCCGCCGCCTCCAGAGTAATTGGCTGGGTAGGAGACCCCGAAAACAATGTAAAATGTATTGCCATTCTCAACCAAGAAAATATCGTTCGAGGTTTTGCCATGTCAGGATTTCCCCGCCCAGATTTAGTTAAATTATTTGGCCCTTCCTACGAATTCGCAGCTTGGAGAGGATACATTCAAACATCACCAACAGATAAACTATTGACAGCCTATGCCTCCTTTAAAAACCGCAAAGGTTGGGTAGCCTTGCGAAACTCCCAAGTGATCGATAAAAACTAAAAAATCTCTCTTTCTCCTCCTCTGCGCCCTCTGCGCCCTCTGCGGTTAATAATAAAAATCTCATTAACAACAAAAATGAAATAGAATATCCCTATGCCAAAACACCTCAGCTTCGTAATCCCAGTTCACAACGAAGAAGCCACCCTAAAATTGCTGTTTGACAAAATCAAAATTGTCATGTTCCAAACAGAAATTGACAGTTACGAAGTCATCTTCATAGATGACGGTAGCCGCGATTATTCCTGGCAAGAAATCACAGATTTAGCCAGCAAACATCCCAAACTAATTAAAGCAATTAAAATGCGCCGCAACTTTGGCAAATCCGCCGCGCTTTCAGCAGGATTTCGCAATGCAGCAGGGACAATTATCTTTACTCTTGATGCCGATTTGCAGGACGACCCCGCTGAAATCCCCAAATTTTTACATCATTTAGAATCGGGATTTGATTTAGTTTCCGGTTGGCGAAAACAGCGGAACGACCCGCTTTCTAAAACTTTACCTTCCAAGCTGTTTAATGCCGTTGCGTGTTTGCTGACTGGCGTGAAAATGCACGATATGAATTGCGGTTTTAAAGCTTACCGTAGAGAAGTTTTGCAGTCGATTAAATTGTACGGGGAATTGCACCGATACATTCCAGCTTTAGCAAACAATTTAGGGTTTAGAATTGGCGAAGTAGTTGTCGAACATCATCCGCGCAAGCACGGAAAATCGAATTACGGCTGGGAACGTTATGCGCGGGGTTTTATTGATTTGTTGACGGTGTTAGCCACGACGCAGTATTTGCACAAGCCGGGTCATTTGTTTGGGGGTTTGGGATTGTGTTTTGGCTTAGTTGGAACTGTTTCGCTGAGTTATTTGATAGTTATTTGGTTTCTGAATTTGGCGGGGATGAATTTTGGGCCGATCGGCAATCGACCTTTGTTATTTTTTGGGATTTTGTGTACAATTCTGTCGGTGCAGTTGATTTCTTTGGGAATTTTAGCTGAGTTGATGGCGCGGAATGTGGATGCTGATTATGTGGACAAGCAAATTAGCGAAATTATTGATGATTCTGGTTTTGATATTTAACCGCAGATTAAGGCGGATCAACGCTGACTAACGCAGATAAATCGGATGTTGAAATTGCTTATAGACAAGCAAAGTCTGTGTCGGCCGACTAAGATAAAAGTCATATTTGGATTTAACAAGTTTTACCAATTACCTATTAGCAATTACCTATTATATCATGTCCGGTCGAGCGACCGCGATTTTTGTAGGGGCCCGTGAGCCCACAATATCTGCCCACAATCTCCCATCTCAAAAACCCGCCCCGACCGGGATATTATGGTTAATCGTGAGGACATGATATTACCTAATTTTATACAGTATCCATTTGCCTTGTTTGTCGGCGATTTCCCCTTGAATATTTGGATGCCAGTCAGTACGAGTCAGGATATAATCGGCATGATAGTTTTTGGCTACTTTGACTAAATCCGCACTGCTGCGGCGGATGAAAAAGTCATTTCCTCCCCAAATCATTTGCGGGTTTAAGGGAACCCCTAAAACAGCTTCCATGCGATTTTGCCATTCTTTGATGCCTTTTTCGGTAAAGGGGAAGTTTTTGAAGTTGACGACAATCGCCCTTTCGGAGAAAAACTGGAAGCTGGTAACTGAGGGTGGAATTAATACGAGTGAATCGGGGCTGCTACTTTGCGAAAATCGCACAGCTAATTTGCTTAAGTCGTCTCTGGGAACGGCATTGATATTAACTCTTGTTTGAAATACATTTAATATAGGTTTGGGCAGAATTCCTGCTACTCCAAAAACTAAGGTGGCGGTAGTTATTAAGGCTAATGTGTGAGTTACAGTCTGTTTGATAGATGTAGCTAGGGATGTTTTTTCTAAAATGAATGGGAAGGCGAGGATTGAGAAAAAGATTGGGATGCTAATTATTCGATCGCCAATTATTTCCCATGAATCAGCCAGCGGATATATCAAGCTGAAAATTACCGTTAGTGCTGCTAAAATCCACAACAATATATTATATCGTTTGGGAAATAAGTAATTTTTTGTCTGCCAAACTGATAATCCTAAAAAAAGGATGCCCCTAAAAGGTAAAGTTAGTACAGCTAACAGCAACAAGCTAATAGGTATTTGTTTTTCTCGGTAAAGTTGCTCGACAGTCAAAGCAACAGCAATAAATATAATTAGTTGAGCAAAAGGTACAGTTCTTGCTAACTGTAGTTTGGCGATAAAAGCCACAGGATAAACTTCGACAAATACGAAATTGAGAAATAGTCCAAAAATTGATGTGCCAACAATTACCGAAAAATTAATCTTGTCTTCTTTTGGCAATAAATCGGAGTTTTTGATGCACAGCAAGCCACCAATTATGAAACATATAAAGTTGAACCAATTCCCGACATCCCAATTTGACGGGAGGATGTGGTGGGGGTTGCGGACTTTTGCGTGAATGTAGACAAAATCGGCGTTGTCGATAGTGTGAGTGCTGGTAGTACCTGTTAATAGCATCGGTACGTAAACGATACTTGCCATTGCTGCTAAAAGTGCGATCGCCAAAATCAATGTTTTGAACTTCCGCTGTTTTACAGATTGAATTACCAAAACGGGAACCATCATCAATCCCGGCAACAAACCAACTAAAAATTGCAGCAAACAACCCAGCCCAAAAAAGAAATATCCCGTCAGCCATTTCTGGCGCAAACTAAAGTAAATTCCCCAGATTGCGAAACCCATTGCGAAGGTACTGGGTACTGATTTGGTGGAAAATATCAGCGTGTTACCAACATCTGTAAATGAAGCGGCTATACATAAAAAAGCCATCGCTGCGGCAGGCAGTTTTGAATTAGTATAAATATTGATAATTGCGTAGCAAGCTAGGATAAATGAACCGAAGGCTAGGAATTGATAAATAAAGTGCGCTATGGGAATGCTGGTTCCTATTTGGGCGAGTAAATAGATGATATAATAATAGTAATATCTCGGATTAAACTTAACCATTTCCTGAACGTAATAGTCATTTTTATATAGTTCAGGATTTAACATAAATTGAATTGGTGGCACTTCCGGGAAATTGCCTCCAATGGGGAAAATATAGCCAGTGGCCATCAGGGAGCCGATGATGGCAAAAGTATATAGAGATAGATTAAAATACCAGTGGGATTTTTGATGTTTCTGCATTGACGGTTCAATTTACCTACTGACACCTAAATTGTTAATCTCCAGTTGGCATTGGTTTGTTAAATCCTGTTTGCTGCTACTCAATACCTCAAGCAGCAGATAAATCGGATTTTTGCCCTCAACTAATAGATTTAAGGCGAGATCACTTTTGTGACCGTAAGCCATCTCTGCTGAGTCTATTAATTTACCTTGCTTGTCCCACAAAGTCAAGCGCAGGGCAACTCCCGGACATTGTTTGTTAGGTAAATTGAGTTTGCCGGTAACTTTTACTTTGTCTGAGATGGAACCTAAATACAGAAAAGATGTATCTAGTTTATTGCTGTTTTTAATTGGATGAGTTACAATATTATATAGGTTATCCGATTCTTGACTGACTGAATAATTGGCACTTGTGTAGATTGATTGATGCAAACTAATCCAATCTAACTGCGTGCCCGGTCGATCGACTATTTGCCGCTGCATCGCCTCCAGAGTCCTAACTGCCGTTGCTGTATCAGTCGGCCGCATCCTCCGGTAAACGCTGACAGTCACGCCGTTTTCTAGTTTAAACTGTTCAGGTAGCAATTGGAAATCGCGGGCAATTTCCCAGTTTTGAGTAAAGGCATCGTACACAACTTTAACAACATCTTGTTCGTGCGATCGCAAAACTTGTTCGTCAGTCGGTAACACCTGCTGAAAAGGTACAGCAACCACCGCATATTGTGCCTGCAACAACTCCGGTAGCGGGTAAGTATCGCGCGAGTCAATTTGCGGCCTCCCGATTGTATTTAATCTCCACCAACCCTCCGGCGGGTTTAATTTTCGGTTGGCTTGTCTGAGGATATTAGCATTAAAACTGTTAGAAGCACCGGCAATAAAAATTGGTTCTTCATTGGGTGCTAATTTTCGCAGAAACTCTACTAATTTTACAACTTCGTAGTAGTCCGATCGCACTAACGGCGGAAAATTACCCACAAACAGTCTTGGCAAATCAACCTTGAGAGGAATTAACCCGACTGCGGCATTCAAAACCAGGTACAAACCCGCCGCGCCCAGCATGAAATACCGGATTTTTCCCTTGAGTGTCAGCCAAGTTGTCCAGAAAAATGTGGATAGTCCCAAAAGTGCGATCGGTGTAATATGAATTGTATAGTGCAAGTAGCCGTAACGCAACACTAACAGCCATTCAATCAGCGACAAAACCCCAAACAACGAAACAAAAATAGCCGCCGCCGGAACCAGGATTCGGGTGAGAATTCCCGCCGAAAAACCAATCAGTACCAGCAGCCAAGTTCCCAAACCGTAAAAATCCGCATAACGAGTTAAAATATCATTTACAGGCAAACTCCAAGCAACATACAAATTGCGGTAGTCAACCGTCAGAGCACTGCGAGTAAAATCCCCCGCTACCAACATTAAAATAATCAAGCTAGTTACAGCTATCAAGCCCAATTTTACAGCGGATTCAAACAAATTTTTCCAACCTTTGTTTTGAATACTTTGAAATAGCAATCCTAAATGAGTTGTGGGATGGGCTTCTAGCCCGTCCCGGCTAAAAGCCGGAACCATGTTGATAACTGATTTGGGATTGCTATACTGTACTATAAACTCGATGAAAGCCTGTAAAGTTGCAGCACCAAAAAATGCGATCGCACTATAAGCAAAATGGCGCCGCAACAGAATCGCCGCCGCCAGCAAAAACCCAATTAACGGGATTTTCCACCAAGATTTCAGCTTAACATCCTGCAAATAAACCAAAATTGCCAAAGCTACAAACACACAGCCACCAGTATCCAAATATCCCCGCAGAGTCGGTATCCAACTCATCGGAATTAATAAACTCAGCAGCACAGTTGACCAAAACACCCGGCGGGGATAAACTGGAATTAGCTTTGCAGAAATTGCCCCCAGCAACAGGCGAAACGGCAGCACGTAAATCAGGGATACGCTGAGAATGTAACTCAGCCGAGACTCGCCAAATAACAAAATAAATGGCACTAACGGCAGAGAAATTAACAGGTTTTTTTCTTTAGATAGCGATTCTATAACTCCGCGCCATGCTTTATCTGGCGAGTCTCGAAATAAATTTGCCGTGTTGACTGTAGCGGTGTTGTAGCCCGCGTAATCCCACCAATAAAAAGTATGTTCGCTGGATACATAGATTGATGTTACTGCAACTGTTACGAGAACAAGTAAAAACAGAAAAAAACCATCAATTAGAAATTTTCGAGGCAACTTAAAAGAAACAAACTCAAATAATTCCATCAGTCTAGCAACCCTAAATCAATTGTATAGTCCTGGACGCACGGGTAGTCAGAAACCGGGTTTTTTTGCCAAAATATTGCATCAAAGCCTTTAATTTCGGTAAAAACCCGGTTTCTTTGGTATGGATGCGCGTCCAAGATTGTTACCTTGACGCACGGGTACTCAGAAACCGGGTTTTTTTGCCAAAATCTTGCATCAAAACTTTTAATTTCGGTAAAAACCCGGTTTCTTTGGTATTGATGCGCGTCCAAGATTGTTACCTTAAAACAGTACCTTGCAAAAAACCTTCCAACTTTTCTGCATATTGCAGATTGGCGATCGCACTTGGATGAAGGTCATGAGGTAAATTATTATTGGCAGGTATTTTCAAATCAACAGAAATATCCGCCGTAGCAATTCCCTCCTGACTTAACTCCTGCAACATCTTAGCAGAACCCGCATTAATTCCCGCCACCACTAACTTAACACCGTTAGCCTCAGCCACACGGTTAAATTCTTTAATAATTGCCTTAGAAACATCGTGACTTTTGTACAATCCCTCTTCAAATTGATTGTAATTCACCTCCAAAAAATGGCTTAATGCAGAAACCCGCATCAGCGGGAACTCGCGATATTCAAGTTTTGCCATTTTGTAGGTAAAATTATTTTCTCCATTCAGCCTAGCATCGGGCTGGAATAAAATACCGAGTTTATTCCAAGCAGCCATTTGCTTTCGTCTCGCCCTTAACAAAGTATTGCGGCGGTCGTGAAATCCCGCATAAGCAATCACCGCAATTTTGGGTTTATTTCGTTGTTTGAGTGCTGCTTTAAATTGAATCAACGAGTGCAGAGTGCCGTAGCCGTTAACGCCAAAATTAACTATTTCATACTTGGGTAATTTCTCTTGCAGCAACCAAGCATAAGTTTCGCTGTCATTCAATGACCAACCGTAGGTAAAGGAACAGCCAAAGAGCCAAATTTCCGGTTTTTTTGAGGATAAATTGTAAGTATTGAGGGGATGTGTTATTCTGAGACTATTATTGAGATGAGTTGCATTAAATGAGTAATTGCCGTTAAGTGTCACCTTGAATTTACCCGGCAAATGCTTGTAGCCGAGTTCCGAGTCTTTGGTAAAAAAGTTACCTTTGGGTTCGACGGCAACATCAACATTTTCTATTTGCCAGGGTTTGTATCCCGCAACTCGCAAGACAATTTCAGCGGTGGTGGTGGATAAAAAAATTGGAAAAATTAGATATGTTATTAATCTGAAAGCAACATTTTTAGCAATATTTTTTTCGCTCATTAACATAATATGAAACGTCAGCAAAAGTATAGTAAACTGCCATGCCAGTATTATCTAGTTCATGGCTCTAATTTAATTAGATTGAGCGCACCAATATCAGCAACGGGCTAGAAGCCCGTTCCACAAGAAATAAACTTGATTGTGGAACGGGCATCTAGCCCGTTAAGCGAGAATAGTGCCACATCTGAGTTTAAACCCACATCTTGCACCAATATCAGCAACGGGCTAGAAGCCCGTTCCACAAGAAATAAACTTGATTGTGGAACGGGCATCTTGCCCGTTAAGTGAGAATGGTATAGCATCTCAGTTTAAACTCACATCTTGCATAACTATCAGCAACGGGCTTGAAGCCCGTTCCACAAGAAACAAACTTGATTGTGGAACGGGCATCTTGCCCGTTAAGTGAGAATGGTATAGCATCTCAGTTTAAACTCATATCTTGCATAACTATCAGCAACGGGCTTGAAGCCCGTTCCACAAGAAAATCTACTCTTTGTGGAACGGGCTTCTAGCCCGTTCTTAAGAAGAGTGCAAAATATTGGTTTGAACTAATTGATTAATTCCTAATAATTCGCTTCCTCCTCGTACTCAGGAGTCTTAGTCTTCTCAGGGATATTCACCCGAGGAGCCTGGTAAGGCTTCGGTGCCTCATCGTCAGCCCAAGCATCAGCCTCCACATCATCTTCGTACTCCACCACCGGCTGCTTCGGGCGAGAAATCTCGGCGCGAGTGTATTGCGGCTTCTCCTCGTACTCTTCCTCCTCATAATCGTCCTCCTCGCCGCCCCAATTATCCTCTTCGTAATCCTCGTAATCCTCGTAATCCTCGACTGGCTGCTGCTGTACTTGCACCGCGCGCATAGGCGGCTGGCGAACCGCAGGCCGATTCCACTCTAAATCCTCATCCCAAGGAACTTCTTCCACCGCAGGCGCAGCTACGCGGCTCCGCATTTCCGGTGCAGGTATCCGCACGCCCGGGCCCAATTGATTTCCCGTAGCCACGGGTTTCGGATAATAACCTGCCTCGTCCTCTTCTCGTTCCCAAGGTGCTTGGCCCAAACCGACGCGCTCCAGCAAACCGACACTAAGCTGTCTGAGCCTTTCCTCGGAACCTTCAAACACAATTAAGCGATTCGGGCCGCTGCTGACAATTTCTTCAATCCCCAACTCGTAAGTGCTGAGAACTTGGTCGGGGATTTGGGGGATTCCCAGGGAAGCGATAATTATAGAAACTAACTTACCGTCTTCGGGGTCGAACCTAAAGCCCCGCACCCTACCTAAAAGTTCGCCGGTTTCGGTAATAACTTCGCTGTTAATCAAAATGCTGTAGACTTCAACATCAACATCATCTTCGATCGCGCTCTCATCTTCCACCAACAGCACGTCGCCGATTTCGCTGACATTGCTGAGGAACATAAACCTCGGCATTCCAGCGACCGCAAATATATTATCACGCAGACCGATCGCCACAACTTCCCGCCGATCGATGTCCACCCACAATTGACTAACCACCCCCAAGCGTTTACCTCTGTCGCGGGTGATGACCTGAGTGCCTAGAATATCGGAGCGTTGGCAGATTTGTTCGGATGTCATTCTAACTTTAATCCTGATTTATTAAGTACATATATCACTCAACACGAGCGTTAACATAAACTCCGGGACTACAACTTCAGCCCTATGACTTGAGTATAAGCTCCCCGCGCTTGAGTAACGCCAATTGTACGCTCAGCCGATTGAATCATAGGTCGCCGCAAACTCACAACAATAAACTGGGCTTGTTCAGACTGTCGTTTTATCATTCTAGCTAATCGCTCCACATTTGCCCCATCCAGAAACATATCCACTTCATCAAAAGCGTAGAACGTAGACGGGCGGTAGCGTTGCAGCGCAAAAATAAAACTCAGCGCCGTCAGCGACTTTTCGCCTCCAGACATGGAAGCCAGCCGCTGTACGGGTTTGCCCTTCGGGTGAGCCACCAAATTCAAGCCGCTGCTGAAGGGGTCTTCCTGGTCATCTAGCTGGAGATAGCCATCGCCTTCGGAAAGTTCCGCAAAGATAGTCTGGAAGTTCTCGTTAACCGCGTCGAAAGCTTCTTTAAAAGCGCGCCGCCTGAGTGTGGTAAAATTTTCGATTCTCAACAGCAGTTCAGTGCGTTCTCCTTCCAATGTCGTCAATTTTTGACTTAATTCTTGAAGGCGTTCTTGAGTGCGGTTGTACTCTTCCAAGGCTAGCATATTGACAGGTTCTAAAGCTTGAATGCGTTTGGCGATCGCCTTTACTTCCTGCTGCAATTCCGTCAAATTGGCTTTCTCGACATTTTCAGGAATCGACGGCACCGGGTCGGGCATTTCCGCCCGCTGCGTTTCCAATAGAGTGCGGACTGCGGCTAATTGTTCCCGGCGTTCTTGCTGAGTTTCGTGCAGTTTTTGCAACTGCCACTGTAACTGTTGTTTGGCTAAATGCTGTTCTCGCAGTTGAGATTCTGCCCGATCGCGCTCTTCCTTTTCCACGCCCAATTTTTCCTCAATTTCCCCCAAAGCTGCTTTAGCTTCCGCAATTTGCCGGTCGAGTTCTAACTGCTGCGAAACAATGCGATCGATCGCCTCCGCCCCCGCGTTTTGCTGCACTTGCCAATCCTGCAATTTCTCGCTGCCTTCCTTAATTTTGTCTTCCAAACGCCCGAATTGATTTTCCAAGTCTACAAGGCGCTGCTGGACGTTTCTGTGAGCCAATTCTCGCTCTTGCAGTTGCGCTTCCAGAGCGCGCAAACCCGATTGCATTTGCTGCCATTCGCTGTGACTGTTCGACTCTTCCAACTGCGCCAAAGTTTGGCGGTACTGCTGCAATTGAGTTTCCTGTGCGGGCAATTCTCTCTCCAGCAACTGCAATCTCGATCGCGAATCAGTTAATTCCTGTGTATTTTTCGCAATTTGCGATCGCACTTGTTCCTGTTGCGCGTGCAAATTCTTAATTTCTGAATCCAACTGTTCCAACCGCAACTGATGTTCGCGCAAATTTTGTTTCGCTTCCATCAATTCTTGGCTGCGAGTTTTGACTGCAACAGACGCGCGATCGATCGCAATTTTGCACCGTTCCAAAATCCGCTCAATTTCCTCCAACCTTTCTTGTAAAAAGGCGATCGTCCTGGCTTCACTAGCAGCCTCGCTAGCCTCAACCGTGCCAAAATGCAAGGTAGATCTATTAGTAGAACTTCCCCCAGTCATCGCCCCGCTAGTTTCCAAAATTTCCCCGTCCAAAGTGACAATCCGGTACTGTCCCAAATAGCGGCGGGCGTCGCTGAGGTTGCTAAACACAACCGTACTGCCAAAAACGTAAGCAAAAATTTCCTGATACCGCGAATCGCAGTCAATTAAATTAACAGCCGCATCCACAAACCCAGCCGCGCGCCGCAAATTTTCATTCACCGAATACCTGCCGCCCCTAATCTTATTCAAAGGCAAAAACGTCATCCTTCCCGCCCGTTTTTGCTTCAACAATTCGATCGCAGCAGCAGCCACGCTGTCATCTTCCACCACCATATTTCCCATGCGCCCGCCCGCCGCAATTTCCAGGGCCAACTGATAGCGCGGTTCTACCCTGCCGAGTTGAGCCACCAAGCCGCAAACTCCGCCAATTCCGCTTTGCGCGACAATTTTTGCAGTAAACGTTCCCGTCGCTTCTTGCAGTGCTTGAAACTGCACTTCTAGCTTGTCTAATTTGCGCTGTCTTTCCCGCTGTTCTTCCAACAAACGAGTTTGAGTTTCCTGTTGCAGTTGCAATTCTTGTTCGGCTTCGACTAAAATTTGATTCAGCGATTCTACTTGCAAAGATGCAACGCCTTTGGTTTCCACAAGGCGAGATTGCTGCTCTTTTTTCGCTGCAATTTCCTGTTCCAATACTTGCAGCGATTGGTTTTGTTCTTGAATTTGACTTTGCAGGCGATCGGCTCTTTCTCCGATAGTAGCTTGTTCTGTACGCTGCGGTTCCAAAGTTTGTTGAATTGTTTCAATTTGGCGGTGCAGTTCCGTTTGCTGCTGTACCCAAGCTTCGGCCGTCGAGGCGATCGCATTTGCAACTTCCCGACTTTCATCTAAACTTTGCTTGGCTGCATCCCGCTGTTCCTGAAAACTCGCCTGCTGAGACTTAACATAAGATATTTCAATCTCAATTTGCTCCAAACTTTGCTTAAATTGCCGAACTTCTGACTCGGTTTGTGCTATATTAGCCGCGATTTGTCCAGCAGTTTTTTCCAAATCCTGTTTGCGGTTTTGCACTTGCCGCCGTTCCGCTTCCTGAGTGGCAATCGTCGCTTGCAAAGCCAACAGTTCCGACTCTCCCAAAGCTTTAACGCGGGCATTCAGCGCGTCAAGTTCGGCGGTTGCTGCTTGAATTTGGGTGCTAATTGCTTGCAGTTGTTCGGTGAGAGATGCCGAAGTGCGATCGCCCGTTTCGATTTGTTCGCGCAGTTTCCATTCTTGCTTTTGCAACTGGCGGAATTTTAGGACAATTTCCCACTGCGACTTTTCTTGAAATTCCGCCCGCAATTTTTGATATTTTTCCGCTTTTGTGCGATCGGAAGCAAGTCTATCGCGCTGAGAAATCAGCTCTTTTTCCACAATCCGGCTGCGTTCTTCCACCTCTTTAACTTCATCCAACTTCTGCCTAGCTAAAGAGATTTTGCGATCGAACTGAGCGACACCAGCCAATTCGTCAATGATTTCTCTGCGTTCCTTAGAATTCATCGAAATAATGCTGGTAACGTCTCCTTGCAGGACGACGTTATAGCCTTCGGGATAAATTCGCAAGCGGTTGAGTTGTTCGTGAAGTTGAGTCAGCGTGCAAGGTTGGCCGTTAATGTAATAAGTTGAAGTGTAAGTACCTTGGCGAGTTACCCGAAGTTTGCGGGTTACACTCCACTCATCCGGTTTTGGATTTTGGATTTTGGATTTTTTATTAGTAGCGAGTAGTTGTCCGTTATTGTCTTGAGTTGCGGCGATTTCAATCTCTTCTACGTCTTCAACAGATAACTCTTCCGATTTTGGATTTTGGATTTTGGATTTTCGATTGGATGATTGTCCGTTGTTGTCTTCAGTTTCTGTAATTTCGATTGCTTCTACGTCTTCTGCTTCCACAGATAACTCAGCCGATTGTGGATTAGCAGCAGATAGTTGTTCGTTACTCTCTTGAGTTTCTGAGATTTCCTCCTCATCTTCATCCTGGGCGAACCATTCCTCCCCCACATCTTCCAGCGCAAAAGTCGCAGTCACGCTAGCTTCGATCGTACCGCGTTTGTTTTGGGCGCTGTTCACCAAATCCGGCAAACGTTCAGCCCGCATTCCCTTAGAACTCGAAAGCCCCAGACAAAACAGCAAAGCGTCGAGGATGTTGGACTTCCCAGAACCGTTGGGCCCGGAAACCACAGTAAAACCGGGCAGCACGGGAATGGCCGTCGTGCCGCCAAAAGATTTAAAGTTAGTCAGTTCGATCCGTTTAATGTGAACCATGTGCTAGGAGTAGCTTTGGCTCTAGGTTGTTGTCACAGGGTAGCACAGGCAATGGGGCGATCGACAATGTGTGAACTTTCTGGCATTGTCGATCGAACCGATATATTACACCTTTGTCAACCACCCCGCCGACTTTTACTTAAAAAGTTGGTTGACAAACGTACAACATCTGCATTCCGAGCGACCGCAACAAATAAACGTAAATTTTGATACAGATAATTTCATGAGACTCGATCGGGATTATTTGTGCGATTAAACCTAAAAGCCTTGTCCCTATTGAATTTCAGTAAATACAAGGCAGAAAATTCTTCATGTTACCCCTAGACATATAAAAACTTTCCGGTAAAATCGAACCAAAATTAATAATGTATAAAGTAACGAAGCGCATTATGGAGGGCAAACCCATTACACCAGCTCAGAACTCATCTAACCTGCCAGCTTCACCTGAAAGCGACCAACAAGTATTGCAAATTTGGGGTCGCGAACCCCTTAAAGGACACGTCAAAATCAGCGGCGCCAAAAACTCGGCCTTAGTAGTCATGGCAGGAGCCCTGCTATGCCCAGAGGATTGCCGTCTCCGCAACGTTCCCGGTCTAGTCGATGTCGCCCGCATGGGGCAAATTCTCTCGGCTGTAGGAGTCAAATTACAGCAGAACGGCGACGTTTTAGACATCAACGCCAGCAACCTCATAGACGCTCAAGCCCCCTACGAATTAGTCAGCCAACTGCGGGCGAGCTTCTTCATCATCGGCCCGCTGCTAGCGCGTTTGGGATTTGCCAAAGTGCCCTTGCCCGGTGGGTGCGCCATCGGTGCCCGACCCGTTGAACTCCACGTTCGCGGTCTGCAAGCCCTCGGTGCCGAAGTCCACATCGACCACGGCACCGTTCACGCTTACGTCAAAGGGCCAAACCGCCGCCTGAAAGGAGCCAAAATTTATTTGGACTACCCTAGCGTCGGCGCAACTGAAACTTTGATGATGGCGGCGACTCTGGCTGAAGGAGAAACCGTGATTGAAAATGCGGCTCAAGAGCCGGAAGTCGCAGATTTGGCGAATTTCTGCCGCGCTATGGGAGCAAAAATTCAAGGCGCTGGCACGAATACGATCGTCATTTCGGGAGTTCCCAAGCTGCACGCGGTAGACTATTCAATTATTCCCGATCGCATTGAAGCCGGAACATTTTTAGTAGCAGGAGCCATCACTCACTCCGAAATCAGTTTGTCGCCGGTAATTCCCGACCACCTGACCGCAGTCATCGCCAAATTGCAGACAATTGGGGCGAAAATTATTGCAGAATCCCCCGATATTTTGCGGATAGTTCCCGGCCAAACTCACTCGGCCACCGACATCGAAACTCTGCCTTATCCCGGTTTCCCCACAGATATGCAAGCTCAGTTTATGGCTTTGCTGACACTGAGCGAAGGCGACAGCTTGATCAAAGAAACCGTGTTTGAAAATCGCTTGCGCCACGTAGCAGAACTCAACCGCATGGGCGCCGACATTCGCCTTAAAGGCAATGTCGCGATTGTGCGCGGAGTGTCTCAACTGTCGGGTGCGCCGGTAGTGGCCACAGATTTGCGGGCTTCGGCGGCGTTAGTGCTAGCGGGACTTGCAGCCGATGGTGTCACCACCATCAGCAGCTTGCAGCACTTAGACCGCGGCTACGAGCAGTTAGAGGTGAAACTGCAAAAATTGGGAGCGAATTTGCGACGCGTCAAAGAGGGTACAGACCCGGCGACTGCTGAGGCTCCTGTCAATCCCGTGCGATCGGGTTTAAAGTAGTCAGAAGGAAGAAGGAAGAAGGAAGAGGAAAAAAGGAAGAAGCAAAAGAATTCCCCATGTCCCATTCCCCATGCCCAATTCCCAATTCCCAATTCCCAATTCCCAATTCCCAACTGACTAAAATGTCG
Source organism: Microcoleus sp. M2_D5 (assembly GCF_036701935.1). Lineage (NCBI taxonomy): Bacteria > Bacillati > Cyanobacteriota > Cyanophyceae > Oscillatoriales > Microcoleaceae > Microcoleus > Microcoleus sp. M2_D5. The sequence continues at coordinate 93,566 of NZ_JAUBRP010000006.1, forward strand.
AACATACCGCTCATCGGTTTGAAAGCAGACCAGTTTCGCCACCCGCTAGACTTGGAAGCCACCAACACTCTCAAACAACTGCCCGGCCTGGATTTGATGGTGCGGCAGTTGCTGGGACAACTGGGCGAACAGTTTTTTATGCTGGAAAATCTGGCTTCCAGCGTCCAAGTCGGCGAAAATCAATTGCCCCACCTGCATCAATTGCTGTTGGATGCCTGCAAAACTCTTGATTTGGAACCGCCGCAGCTTTATGTCCGCCAGCATCCGATGCCAAATGCTTACACCTTTGCGATGCGGGGAAAACAGCCTTTTGTGGTGATGCACACTTCTCTGATTGATTTGCTCACAGACGAGGAGGTTAAGGCAGTAATCGCTCACGAGTTGGGGCATTTGAAGTGCGAGCACGGAGTTTACCTGACTCTGGCTAATTTAATTGTGTTGGCGGCCGGTCAATTTTCGCCTGTGGGAACCGTGCTCGCGCAGGGTTTGCAGGCGCAAATGTTGGAATGGTTGCGGTGTGCGGAATTTACGTGCGATCGTGCCGCCTTGCTCGCCACTCAAGACCCAAAAGTGGTAGCATCGCTGTTGATGAAACTGGCCGGAGGTTCGCCGACTTTAGCTCCGAAACTGAATGTCGATGCGTTTTTGGCGCAGGCGCGGGCCTACGATGACCTCAGCAGCACTCAACTGGGAGAAATGCTCAAACAAGCTCAAACGGCTCAGTTGTCCCATCCTGTACCAGTATTGCGCGCCAGAGAGATCGATCGCTGGGCAAGTTCAAAAGATTATGAATCTTTGCTTGCAAAAAATCGATCGGTGTGTTATGATGGTGAAACGAAAAAGGGCGGGTGGCGAAATTGGTAGACGCATCAGACTCAAAATCTGACACCGAAAGGTATGAGAGTTCGATTCTCTCCCCGCCCACTGCTAAAAAAGCTAGTGATGTATTAATAAACAACTGTGTGCTAGGTAGCCCAGTAGCTCCAAGTGCATATCTCATCACTTGATATCCCCCTTCCTGGTGGCTGTCGTTGCTAGCCGAGTATTTTCCCAAATCCAGTTGAAATAACTGGTGAGCAACCGCACTATTACTTTTGTCTGCTTTATGTAATAAAAACAGAAAAAATGAGTAAGCTGTTGCGCGTTTAAATTGCATATTCGGGACGGGCTCGCGTGCCCATCCCACAATAATTTGAGTGATTTTTGATACACAATTTAAATGGAGAACAGCTTAATCAGGCCAGCAATATACCTTCTGGGGATTTAGCTATGGTTCCAGGGACAGTGTATATCCAAGATTGTGTCTCAAATCAGTTAAGTAAACTGTATACTCTTGATTTAGCCACAGGTAAAGCAACATTCATCGGTGAGATCATTACAGAAGTTTATGATATTGCCTCTGTTGATTCACAACTCTATGGCATGGAGCGAGTACGAGCTCGATAAAATGCTCGTTGCTGCTGACTTCGCACCACTGAAAGATGAGAAAGATATATGCGCTCAATAATTCGGGGCGGACTACCACTCATGAACGATTTTGCGTCATTTGAGGTGCATCGTTGAGCGATTTACTCCGGATTATTGAGCGGATACAGCAAGATGTTACGCTTTATTACGAAAAAAAAAATTATCTACCGCTCTAGATAGACTAATAGTCATTCCCGGAGCGGTCAAACTTGCGACCAATTTTAGCAGATGCTGAGTTTATCAGCACTAAGGGAAATAGCGTCATCAGCAACCTCGATTATGATTTCTTAACTGTTTGGCAAAACAAGTCTAATAGCAGATATCACATTAAGTGATTACCAAAAACTGAATGTAGACGAGTTTTTGGCGCAGGCGCGAGCCTACGAGGATCTCAGCACGACTCAACTCGGAGAAATGCTCAAACAAGCTCAGACGGCTCAGTTGTCCCATCCTGTACCAGTATTGCGGGCCAGAGAGATCGATCGCTGGGCAAGTTCAAAAGATAAAGATGAGTAATCCGGCAAGCAATATATCTTCTTTGGATTTAGCTATGGTTCCAGGGACAGTGTATATCCAAGATTGTGTCTCAAATCAGTTAAGTAAACTGTATACTCTTGATTTAGCCATAGGTAAAGCAACATTCATCGGTGAGATCATTACAGAAGTTTATGATATTGCCTTTGTTGATTCACAGCTCTATGGCATCGATCGAGAAGGCGATACAACGCAGCTCGTAAAAATTGACATCAAAACGGGCGATACGGCTGTCATTGGGGATACGGGCTTTGCTACAGCCGGATTGGCTTATAATGCCCAACGTCAAACCCTTTATGCCACCACAGCTAAACAACTGATTGCCCTCGATCTCAAAACAGGAAAAGGTACACCAGTAGCTACCGTAGCTAATAAAGACTACAACTGTGGCGAAGTTGCCTTTGATAGCAATGGCATAGCATATATCACATTAATTGGTTACGAAAAGAAGAAATTACTTGCTAGATGCAATCTCGCTACTAGCGAAGTTAAAACGATTGGTGATACCGGATTTCCTGGTATTGGCAGTATGGAATTTGTTGGAAATGTCCTTTATGGCGTTACTGGCAGATTTTTTAACTTAGGAAAAGACGGTCAATTAATCCGCATTAATACCAAAACAGGTAAAGGCACATTAGTGGCTCAAACCAAGCCTAGCGGTCGTTGGGCAGGAATTGCGGTTTATCAACCAGCAGCAGAAGTGAGCGCAACCGTTACTTCAAAAGTTAAGACTGAAGGTACACAAGCTGCACAAACAACTACTACAACGAGTGAGGAAACTATGCAACTGTTAACGATTGATACCAAAGAAAACTGTTACGTTATCAATACCGCTCAGATGAATAGCTTGCAACAAAATGTTGCTAAGTCTCTGACATTAGACAAAGGAACTTTTGACATCCAAATTACCAGTGGTAGCTACAGTTATAGTGCCGACAATACCGTCGGTGAGCCTTTTGTTTTTCTATGGGTTTATGGACTTGATGGCAGTACATTTATCAACACAAAGACAGGTGTTGAGACAGGTGGAACTTGGGCAACTTTAAACGGCTATAACGACAAATTGCAGTTAGACATCAAAGAAAAAGCTGTAGTCTGTGCTTTGTTCTTTGATACCTATAGTGGTGACAATCAAGGACAAGTCACTGTTTCAATCACTGGCAATCAACAGTTTAATCCCCAAACTTTAACCGTTGATAGCAAGGAAAACTGCTATTCGCTTGATGGCAATTATCTCTCCACTCTTAAAAAAGCCAATGCTAATTCTATCGAGTTAGCCCCAGGGAACTATCGCGTCAAGATTCGGGAAAGTAATGCCACTTATGGAGCAGAAGCAAAAAATTTCCAATTAGAACCTTGGGCCTTACTGTTGATTCAAGGGGGAAAATTTATCTCCAAGCTGACAGGAATTGAACTTAGCGAAAGTTGGTGTTCCTTAAATGGCTTCAAAGATGACGTTATTTTTGAAGTCAAACAAAAAACCACCATCTCCGGCTTCTTTTTTGATACATACATAGAAGATAACGAAGGGCAAGTTGTTTTAGAAATCAACAACATCAGCGATCTAGAAGTAGCTCAAGAATATGCACAGTCATCAGTAAAACCTGGTACGGGCAGCAGCGGAAGCACTGGTAGTACGGGCAGCAGCGGAAGCACTGTTAGTGTAGTGGGTGGTGGTAGCACAACTAGCTCTGGTAGTACAACTAGCTCTAGTAGTACAGTAGTTACCACTGGTGGTACAACTAGCTCTAGTAGTACAGCAGTTACCACTGGTGGTACAACTAGCTCGGGGACTCAAGATATCGATATTAGCAGTGGATTTAACTTCAGTTTTGACCAAGATCAGATGGAACAAATGTGGCAGCAAATGGCAGCCCAAATCAATAGTTCCATCACAGTAACAGGAGACCCGAACGAGAAAAAAGAAGCTTATTGGGACAATTTGGAAAAATGGCTGCTTAAAGGCTATCAAACTCAAGCTAAAGACTTAGGGATGAAGGTAGCACGGCTTGAGTTTATGCTTAAGACTCTTACCCAACAAATGGAAGTTAGTTTTAATCAGAATTTCCACAATTGGTCGGGGTACTTCAACAAAAATCTCAACGACTTATTTATTTCCCGAATCCCCCGCATTGTTAGTGAGCAGGTGAATTTAAGAATCTCTGAACAAACCCAAGAGATTAAAAACTTAGTGCTGCAACAAATGCAAACCGAACTCAATGAGCGTGTTGAGTCCGTCGTTAATCTCAAAGTGTCTAATCAGACTCAAGAAGTTAAGAACCTAGTAGTTCAGCAAATGCAAACTGAACTTGAGCAACGGATTGAGAATGTAGTTAATATCAAAATTGCCAATCAGTCTACAGAGATTAATACCCAAGTAATTAATCAAATGTCGGCTGATATTGATGAGCGCATTAGTAACTCCGTTAATGTCAAAATCGCCAATCAATCTCAAGAGATCACTAATCAGGTAATTCAGCAACTCCAACATACTATCGATCAGCGTGTTGAGAATGTGGTGAGCATCAAGATTTCCGATCAAACCCAGAATGTGAAGAATCTGGTGATTCAGCAAATGCAAACTTACATCGATCAACGCATCGATAATGTTGTGAACCTCAAAGTGTCTAATCTCTCTCAAGATATTAACACTCAAATTGTTCAACAAATTCAACACGACATAGATCAGCGGATTAATGCGGTAGTTAATCTCAGAATTGCTGACCAAACCCAAAACATTAAAAATCTTGTCATTCAGCAGATTGAAGCTAACATGGATCAACGCATCAATACGGTTGTTAATCAATCTAGCAATCACAACGTGCAGTTAGTGACTAATAATATTGTCAACGATCTTGACAATCGCATTAATACTAGCTTGGATAACAAGATTCTCAACTTCCGTAATGATGTCTCTGCTATCGTCAATAATGAGCTGAACCAAAACTTTACGCAGAACCTCAAAAATACGATTTTTGCAGAATTGAAACAGCAACAATTCTACCTGGATATGAACTTGATCAAGTCAGAAGTTGAGAACTTCTACTCTAATCTGGCACAGTTTGAGAATCAGTTCTATTTACGGATTGAACAAGGAGACACTCAACTGTATAACTGGACGCTGGAACAACTTATTGCTCTCCAAGGTTGCTTAACAGATCGTCAGGCTTTAGTGGATATGTTTGAATCTTTCGCCAATAAACTCAAAGACGAATTAGAGAATGCTGAATGCGTTCGTCCCGATCGTTTTAGTTCTTGGGTAAGAACAGATATGCGGTCACAATTTCAACCTACGCAATCTCCGGGATTACCACAAGGTTAATCAGTAGGTAGACATATATCTTGGGTGCCCGAAGAAAGGAACGAAGCAACCCCAAACTGCAAGGGAATTGCTTTGTTCATCTATTCGGACATGATGGTATTGATTTATGTTCACCGTCCACTGCTAAAAAAGCTTAATAAATCTAGGGTTCCAGGTATGCCACCGGGAACCCTAATTTATATGGCACGGGCAATCGGGCATGGGGCATCGGGCATCGGGAATTGGTAACAACAGTCATTAGTCATTAGTCAGTCAACATTCAACAGTCAACCGTTAACAGTCAACAGATTTTATGGGTGAAATCGCCGCTTTAGGCGCTGCATTTGTCTGGGCTCTATCTTCCACAATCTGGCAGCGAGTGGGACAGCAAATCCCCGCAGTGGTGCTAAATTTGCTCAAAGGTGCGATCGCCCTTTTCATGCTCCTTGCCACTGTACAAATTTTAGGTAAACCTTTACCCGCAATCAACCCTAATATTTTAGCAATGCTGCTGATCGGCGGCGCCCTAGGAATTGGCGTCGGAGACACCGCTTTCTTTATCGTCTTAAAATATTTAGGCGCGAGGCGAACGCTGCTTTTAGAAACCCTATCTCCCCCTTTAACAGCTTTATTGGGCTTAATATTTTTGCAAGAATACTTATCCCCAATTGCTTGTACTGGCATTCTTTTAACAATCTGTGGGGTAGCGTGGGTAATTGCAGAACGAACAGCCGAAACAACCTTACCATCAAAACATCTTTGGCAGGGATTAGCCATTAGTTTATTAGGACAAACAAGCCACGCCATCGGAGCTATTTTATCCCGCGCCGCCTTCACTCAAATAGATATCGATCCCCTGTGGACTGCGGCTTTGCGTTTGAGCGGCGGCATGGCAGTCATGCTATGTTTTTTGAACCCCGAAAAACTTGACAGTTTCAAACAATTAAAAGCACCCAAACTATTAGGTGCAATAACTCTAGCAGCTTTTTTAGGAACCTATCTCGGAATTTTCCTGCAACAGATTTCGCTGAAATATGCACCTGCAGCAATCGCTCAAGCACTCAGTTCTACCAGTCCCCTGTTTATACTGCCTTTAGCCGTGCTGGCGGGCGAAAAAGTGAGCATTCGGGCTGTTTTGGGGGTGGTTGGTGCGATCGGCGGAATCGCCTTATTATTGGGTTTGAAGTGATTAGATTTGATATCAATTCCGGTGCCACCGGAATGACTGTTGACTGTTGTCTGTTGACTCGATTAGGCACGGCGCCGTGTCGAAAGCAGTGGGTAATACTAATTCCGATGCTACCGGATTTGATATCACAACTCCGACAAGTGGAAACAAAACTCTACGGAGAGATTGAGAAGCAAATTTCAAACGCTCGCCAGAAGGAAGAGGAAGTTATTTATGCTTCTCATGCTTGGGTAAAATAATTGGCAGAAGTACATTGCCGAATGTCTAGAAGTGCCCACAGTTGACCAAGGCGAAACCATAGAATAAGCGATCGCCAATCTTAAACAAGCTACAAAACTCTATCTCGAATAATGTCCATTATTAGAACCCCGACTTATTAAAAAAGTCGGGGCTCTAGCTACTCTTACAAATTGCAACTCATATCCCCAGATAATTGACTGAAACGCGCATTTTCCCGATAGTCTACCGGACAGTCAATCACGCAAGGGACATCTTGAGCAAGGGCTTCTTTCAGAATCGGAATGAAATCCGTTGCAGATTCCACTCGATATCCTTTTAAACCCATACTTTCGGCAAATTTCACAAAGTCGGGATTGCCAAATTTGACGAAATCGGAATGACCAAAATAATCTTGCTGCTTCCATTCAATTAACCCGTAACCGCCGTCATTAAATATCAGCGTCACAAAATTAGTACCGACTCGCAAAGCAGTTTCTAACTCTTGGCAATTCATCATAAAACCGCCGTCGCCGGTGGCTGCTATTACTTTGCGATCGGGATAAACGAGTTTTGCAGCTACCGCACCCGGAATTGCAATTCCCATCGCCGCAAATCCGTTGGAAATCAAACAGGTATTGGGGCGATCGCAATGATAGTGCCGCGCGATCCACATTTTGTGAGCTCCCACATCAGATATAAGAATATCTTCCGGGTCCAGAACTTGCCGCAAATCGTAAATGAGTTTTTGTGGCTTGATCGGGAAACCGTTGTCGGCTGCATATTGTTCGTACCCAGCGCGAATATCCGCCCGCAATTGCTTAGCAAAAGGGTCTACTTTCTCCATGCGATCGGCACGCTGCAAAATTTCATTTAGGGAATCAGAAATATCCCCCACAACTTCTATAATAGGAATATAACTGCTGTCAATTTCTGCTGGCAAAGATCCAATGTGAATAATCGGAATTTTTCCTTCGGGATTCCACTTCTTCGGGGAATATTCAATCAAATCGTAGCCAACAGCAATCACTAAATCCGTTTCTTCAAAAGCACAGCTAATGTAATCCCGTTTTTGCAATCCCGTCGTCCAAAGCGCCAAAGGATGAGTGTAAGGAATCACACCTTTGCCCATGAAAGTATTAGCTACAGGAATATTCAATCGAGTAGCAAATTGGGTCAAAGCATCGCTGGCGTTAGCGCGGATCGCGCCGTTTCCTACTAAAAGCAGAGGACTTTTTGCCTTGGAAATTGCCACAGCGGCTTTGTTCAAGCTTTGGTAAGCGCCAAAAGTTTTTTCGCGGTTGTCTTTGGCGAGCGGCTGTCCTTCTGCAGGCATTGCTGCAATGTTTTCAGGTAAGTCAATGTGAACTGATCCCGGCTTTTCACTTTGAGCTACTTTAAAAGCTTTGCGGACAATTTCTGCCGTCGTGCTGGGGCGAACAATTTGAGCATTCCACTTAGTAACTGGCGCAAACATGGCAACCAAATCTAAATATTGGTGCGATTCTATGTGCATCCTGTCTGTGCCCACTTGTCCGGTAATTGCTATTAAAGGAGCGCCGTCTAAGTTGGCGTCAGCAACTCCTGTCATTAAGTTAGTTGCGCCTGGGCCCAAGGTGGACAAGCAAACGCCGGCTTTGCCGGTGAGACGACCGTAAACGTCTGCCATGAATGCGGCGCCTTGTTCGTGGCGAGTAGTAATAAATTTAATTGAAGAGTTTCTCAGGGCTTCTAGAACTTCTAAATTTTCTTCTCCGGGAAGTCCGAAGACGTATTCGACGCCTTCATTTTCTAAACATTTTACCAATAGTTGAGCTGTGTTCATTTCCGTTTCTCTCCTCGGTTAATGGTTTGTTTTGGTCTTTTTCAACCGATCGCAAAAATACTAAATGGGAATTTTTAACCGCAGATAAACGCAGATAAACGCAGATAAACGCAGACTGATATAGATTTGTGCGAGCGGTTGATAGAGTGGGAGCTTATTTCACCCACACTGTTTTTATGTTAACAAATTCGTGCATTCCCTGGATGCTCAATTCGCGTCCGTAACCGGAGCGTTTGATGCCGCCGAAGGGCAATCTAGGGTCGGATTTTACTAAACCGTTGATGAATACCGCGCCCGCCTCTAGTTCGGAAATAAATCGATCGCTCTCTGAGTTTACTGTAGTCCAAGCTGACGCACCCAAGCCAAAAGATGTGCTGTTTGCCAGGGCGATCGCCTCATCGATGCCTGCAACTCGGAATACTAAAGCTACGGGCCCGAAAAATTCTTCTTGACGGGCAGAGGCATTCGGCGGAATATCTGCCAAAATAGTTGGCAAGTAGAAATTGCCGGCATTCTCTGACAGTGGGCGGCCTCCTGTCAGAAGTTTCGCTCCCGATTGGATGCAAGTTTGCACTTGATTGTCCAACTCTTTGAGGATGGCTGGAGTAGCTAAAGGGCCGATATCGGTTTCTGGCAACATCGGATCGCCTACTTTTAATTGCTCGAATTTTTCGACAAATCCTGTGATGAATTCGTCGGCAATCTCTTCGGCTAAAATAAAGCGTTTGGCGGCGATGCAAGATTGACCGTTATTGAGCATCCGGGATGTCACAGCAGTTGATAAAGCTGCTGCTACATCGGCGCTGGACATCACAATAAAGGGGTCGCTTCCTCCCAATTCCAGCACTACTTTTTTCAAATTTTTGCCCGCATTTGCTGCCAAACTTTCACCCGCTGGTTCGCTACCGGTGAGAGTTGCTGCTTTTATGCGATCGTCCGCAACGATATCGGCTACTTTGTCGGCGCCGACTAACAAAGTTTGGAAAACTCCTTCGGGAAAGCCAGCTTCCCTGAAAATTTCTTCGATTTTCAAAGCGCACTGAGGCACGTTGGAAGCGTGTTTGAGCAAGCCCACATTGCCTGCCATCAGCGCCGGCGCGGCAAACCGAAAAACTTGCCAAAATGGGAAATTCCACGGCATGACGGCTAAAATAGCGCCCAGCGGTTGGTAGCGGACAAAGCTGCTAGTAGCGTCGGTGGTTGCCGGTACGTCTGCCATAAATTGAGCGGCATTTTTGGCGTAATACCGACAAACTAAGGCGCATTTTTCCACTTCGCCGATCGCAGATTTGAGCGTTTTACCCATTTCCAGAGTCATCATTTCAGCGTAAATTTCGCGATCGCGCTCCAAGATGTCCGCAGCTTTCTGCATCCACAGAGCTCGCTGCTCAAACGGCAGTTGGCGGTATTTTTTAAAAGCTTGCTGTGCTAATTCCAGCTTAGCTTCGATTACCTCATCCGTTATTGGATCGAAAGTTTGCAGCGTTTCTCCCGTTGCCGGGTTGATAGTAGCAATAGCCATTGTTTCATCTCCTGTGTGAAAAACACAAAACTCCCTGCTAGTTTTGAGCCGAGGCAGGGAGTTGTATCAATGTATTACAAAATAGGAATTTACCAGCCACGTTTTCTTTCAGATATTGTTAAGTTGCAAGTGCCGCGATTTGTTTAAATTTCTCTACTTTTTATTATACTTCAGAGTCTCGATCGCAAATCTTAAGAAAATTTGTCTTTATCTTGCTTGGAGCCGTAGGGTGCGTCGCCATCAAAAATCCTCAAAAAAAGCGAAAATCTCGCAGCGACGCACCTTACTAAATATTTGTGCCCGTAAAGTTTGCCGTCTCAACCACAAAAACCGTAGGGTGCGTCGCCATCAAAAATCCTCAAAAAAAGCGAAAATCTCGCAGCGACGCACCTTGCAAGAATTTGGCACAAGGTGCGTCGCCATCAAAACTTCCCAAAAAAAGCGAAAATCTCGCAGCGACGCACCCTATGATAATTAGCGATTCCCCTACCTCAAACAGACTGTTCCTGGACGTAATCCTGCACGTAAGACTGATAGTAATACCTGCTGCCTTTATCGTTATTCGCCACCATTCCCAACAGCGGAATTCCCGCCATTTTTAAATCTTCAAAAGCCAACAACAGCGCCTCCCGCTCAGTTTGATGCAGCCCCACTACCAGCATCAATCCGTTAGTGTGAGCCGCCAACAAATTCGCATCCGCCAAACCTAAAAGCGGCGCAGTATCGTAAATAACTAAGTCAAAATGACTTGACAAAGCTGCCATTAAATGCTGCATTTTTCTCGAAGAAAGCACCTTTGTGGGATCGAAAGGAACCGGGCCGGAAGTTAACACAAACAAATTTTCATCGCGGGGCGATCGCAAAATCAACTGTTGCACATCCACATCATCCGCGATCGCATTGTGCAAGCCTTGCCAATTCGGTAAACCCAGCATTTCGTGCACCTGCGGACGCCGCAAATCCCCATCCACCAACAGCACTTGCTGGCCCATTGCAGCCGCCGCCCGCGCCAGATTTACTGCTACCGTAGACTTGCCGTCACCTACTTGACAAGAAGTAATTACGCAAGAATTGATCGGAGTATCAACGTTTAGTAAGCGAATATTAGCATTGAGCGATCGAAAAGCTTCCTGAAAAGCATCCGTCGGCATCGGCGAAATTGCCACATCCACCGGGCTTGTCTCAGCAGGAGGAAGTCTCAAAATTTTATCGCTAGCAGGAATTACCCCCAACAAAGGCAGGCGAATCGACTGTTTGACATCCTCTGGAGTTTGGAACACCGTTTTATTTTTAAACCGTTCCGCCAACTGCGCCGCCAGCATACCAAACAGCAAACCAGTCAATCCCCCCAAAGCCAAATTCAAAGGCATAATCGGAGCAACAGCCCTCAACTCGCCATTTTTGTAACGCGGAATTTCCGGCTTAGCAATAACTTCCCAAGCCACCTCTTTTTTGCCCACAGCTTCAAGCTGCAAAGCTTGCTGTTTTGCCAGCAAACCATTCAGCGTATTGTTAGTCAAATCCAACTCGCGCTGCAAATCCGAATAGCGCCGCAAAATCACCGGAAATTTTTGAGAGTATTGATTCAACTGCTTAGCAGCTTGTTCCAAAACTTGATTCCGCACGCCCAGCACCTGAATTAAATTAGCAGTACCGATAAACTGCTCGATCAACTTAATCCGCACCGGATCTTGAAAAGCCAGCACTTGTGAATTTACCTTAGCCAAATCAGTTCCCAGAACCTCTTGGGCTTCTTTCTGCAATAAAGGAATTAGGTTTTTGCGCTGTTCTCGCAACAATTGCATTTGCGGAGTTTCGTCTGTAAACGTAGCCGAGTTAATCGCTATTTGCCCTTCTAATTGCTGCAATTGAGTCAGCATCCCTTGATAGCGGGGAGCTTGACTCAGAGCCGAGGCCATCAGCGCTTGCTTCTGGTTTAATCCAAGCTGATTTTGCAGATTGGAATAGAGCAATCTCTGCTGATTGAGCTGCGTTTGCGCTTCCAATCTTTGCGTTTGAAGTTCACTGATTTGCTGCGCGAGTTGTTGCGTTTGAATTTGCGGGTCGATGAAATTGTACTGCTGCCGCAACTTTTGAATTTCTGTTTGCAGAGCTTGTTGGCGTTTTTGCTGATTGGGAATTTTCGATTTTACAAAATCCAGAGTCTGACTAATTTGAGTGGTGGTATCTTGCACGCTGTAGTTGCGGTAGCCTAGCGCAACTTTTTCCAAAACAAACTGAATTTTTTTCGGATCGTAATCCCGATATCTAACTTCGATAATCTTGGTATTTTTGAAGCGATTAATTGACAACCTAGTTTCCTGAGAAAACGGCAAATTATCTGCTTTTTGGTTCAAGAGGTAGTTGTAATTTATGTCAGGATACTTAGCCTGCAACTGTTTAATAATTGGCGCCATTACTTGCGGGCTTTGCAAAACTTGAATTTGGGATTCGTAGTCAAAACCGGCATTTTCTGTCGTCGCGGGCGCCGCTGGTTGCAGTTTCAGCTCACCAGAATAGATTTTGGCTAAAGTATTTTGCGTAACTGCTGGTTCTACTAATAATTGAAAGCGTCCTTCGTACTCGCTTTTTTGATTCAGTGTCCAGGCGAAAACTCCGGTAGTCACTGCCGCTGCTACGCCGATGACTAAGATGGAGCGACTGCGGCAAACTTCCCAAAAACTTAACTCTTCTGTCTCGGTTTTGTTGCTGCCTAAAAATTGATCTTCTCCATAAAGCCCAGAAGACATTTTTTGCAAATCAGCGGCTTTTTTATGATTAAACAGTGCTACTTGAGATTGTTTCCCTGGTTTCATTTGATTTCTACAACTTATTAGTTTAAACGTCTGTATTGGTGGCGGAGTTTCAGGAAATCGGTTGATTCCTCGATATTTCATTACCCAACCGCAATTTTTTCTATAAAGCGGGTTTCTGAGGTCTTAATGCCAGTCTATTCAAATCACCTAAAAATATCGAACAACCGAAATATTCCTAATAGGGGGCTCAGAGGAGCGAGAGTCCCACCTACATTATCCGAGAACGTAGCGCGACCCGATCGCCTTACCATAATTACATCATTATTTTGCAGTTTGGGATTAGTTTCCTCATTGGCAGTTGCAGAAAAATTAACCTTAACAGTTAGCTGGGAAACAGTGCCGTTAGGATTGAGGCGAATTAAATTCACCGAATCCATTTCTGCCCGCGCTTTATTAAAACCTCCCGCTGCTACCAGCGCTTGATTTAAAGTAGTGTTGGGCAGCACCGCAATCGCTCCCGGTTTCACGACTTCGCCCACAATGTTCACCTTAATCGTATCAGGTGAAAAATTAGAATTAGCAACTTGTTCGTCTTGGGTTGCATCGAGGTTTTCGGCTTTGGGAACGATTACCGTATCTCCCTGTTGCAGCGCTAAATCTTGGGATACATCTCCCCCTTCCAAAAGTTGCCACAAATTTACATTAATAATTTGTTCTGTACCCGCCCGCGTCAGGCGGCGAACTTGGATTTGTCTGATATCAGCTACAGGCGTAATGCCGCCCGCCATTTTAATTGCCCTCGTTACAGTTTGCTGCAAAATAGTTTCCCCGCCGTTTGTTTCGCTAGCAGCAAACAAACCCGAATTTTCACCCATTTCATTCTCTTGTACCCTACTTTGAGCCTCTTTTGCCAAAGTATAAGTACCGGGGCGAGTTACTTCGCCCACCACAGCAATATTAATTGGTTGAGTGCTTTGTCCGGTAATGTTAGCTACTGCTAAAGTCGGTGCTTCTTGGCGGTTGAGGCTAGTTACAGTGGGAATAAATATAGTATCGCCGTCGCGCAAAGTCATATCAGCCCGCAAATCGCCGTTTTGCAATAATTCCCACAAATCCACACTAATAATTTGTTCCGGTGCGTTGCGCTGGGGGCGGCGGATTTTGATTTGCCGCACGTCTGCTGACTGGGTAATTCCACCGGCCATTCGCAGAGCCCGCGATATTGTCGGCATTTGAGTTCCCATTTGCTCTGCTGTGCCTCCGGGGCCTGCTGCTGAGGATATTGTATAGGCTCCGGGGCGGTTGATTTCGCCCGCGATCGCAATTTGCAAAGGACGCGGCGCCAGCAGTTTGAGGGTAATCCAAGGACGTTTGAGGTATTTGCCGTATTTGTCTTTAACAGCATTAGAAGCTTGTTCTAAAGTCATCCCGTACACCGAAACGCTGCCAATTAACGGCAAACTCAGGGAACCGTCTGCCTGTACTTGGTGTTGACCGTTGGGGCCGCTGTATTCCGGGACGTTGAAGATGTCCATTTGAATGCGATCGCCCGCGCCTAAAGTGTAAACTTCCGATCGTACACTTGAAGGTTCACTTGCCGGAAATCCCGGAAATCCCGGCGCTGCGGGTACTGGTACAGGAACAGGAGAACCCGCATCAGGAGGAGGAGGAGGAGGAGGCATAAACTGGGCCGCAGCAGGAGATGAACCCACCGCCGCCAGCACTGACACTGTTAAACTTTGAATCATTAAACTTTTGACAGCATTGCTTGCCCAATAACCCAGCTTGCAGCTTTTGCTGGAAACCTCTCCCTGAGCCCCTCTCCTTGCAGCAGCAAAGGGGAGAAATTCTTCACCTTCCCTCTGTGCGAAGGGAACACAAGGGTGAGCTTTTTTCTCAAGTTGCACATCGCGCGAATAACTTTTCACCACCATCGCTTTTTGCCCCTATCCTCATCCAACCCCGCCAACATCAAATGTAACCCAACTGTTCTAACTTGGTCAGAACTTTTTTAACACTCTCTTCCACACTTTCTCGCTCTGTGTAACAAATAATCTCAGGATTAAGCGGTTCTTCATAAGGATCGTCAATTCCCGTAAAACCCTTAATTTCTCCGGCTCTCGCCTTAGCGTACAGCCCCTTGACATCGCGACCTTCGCACACTTCTAACGGCGCTGTGATATATACTTCAACAAAATTGGGCTCCATTGCTCTAATTTCGTCGCGAATTGCTCTGTAGGGGCTAATAGCTGCGGTCATTACGGCTACTCCATTACGGCTCAGCAGGTGAGCTACAAATCCAATCCGCCGAATATTAGTATCTCTGTCTTCTTGGCTAAATCCCAAACCTTTTGACAAGTTGGTGCGAACGACATCTCCATCTAATATTTCAACTTTGCAACCTCTTGCCTTCAATTCAGGTTCGAGAGCTTTGGTGATAGTTGTCTTGCCGGAACCGCTCAGCCCGGTGAACCACAAAATAAAACCTTTTTCCATTTTCAATTGTTTCGTTAGTAGTGAATAGTGGGGAATTTACGCGACGTATGACTTTAGCGTCCCGGTTCCCCATTTGCCGACTCTCACCATAACTAATTTTTTTTATTAACCGCAGAGGACGCAGAGGACACAGAGGAAGAGGGAAGAGGAGAAATAAATAGGTAATCTTAAAATCCGTAGGGTGCTCTTGGGCAGTGTACCTTACATTCAATGGGCGATCGCCAACGCCGAACATCTATCCTCTGGCTGCTTGTGGTCGCACCTTACATGATGAATGAGCCTCTTGCAATCTAAAATCTAAAATCTAAAATCTAAAATCCTATTCCCCATGTCCCCAACCTTAAAAGCAGATGTTTTGGTAGTCGGTGGCGGCACTGGCGGCACTGCCGCAGCCGTGCAAGCAGCCCGCCGAGGTGCCAAAACTATTTTAGTCAGCGAATTCCCCTGGCTGGGAGGAATGCTGACTTCGGCTGGCGTTTGTGCCCCCGATGGCAATGAATTAGCAGCTTTTCAAACTGGTTTGTGGGGCGCGTTTCTCCGGGAACTCCAGCAGCGACAGCCGGGAGGTTTGGATTGGGGCTGGGTAAGTTTTTTTACTTACGATCCCCGCATCGGTGCTGAAATTTTTGCTGATTGGGTTAAATGTTTGCCGAACTTACAGTGGATTTGTGGACAAAAAGCTCAAGATGTGCTAGTGGAAGAATCTCGCATTTCTGGCGTTCGGTTTGCAGATTTTACGGTTTCGGCCAAAATCACTTTGGATGCCACGGAATTGGGAGATTTGCTGGCTTTAGCGGATGTTGGGCACCGCTGGGGTTGGGAATTCCAAGCCGAGTGGGGAGAACCCAGCGCGCCGGCTGCCTCTAATGCTCTCACAGAGCGCTATTCGGTGCAAGCTCCGACTTGGGTGGCAATTATGCAGGATTTTGGTAAAGGTGCGGTGGCGCCAGAAATTCCCGCGCCGCCTGTTGACAATCCCGATCGATTTACTGGTGCTTGGGACGGTTACACTCCCGAACAATTTCTCAATTACGGCAGGCTTCCGGGTGGATTGTTGATGATTAATTGGCCGATTCGAGGTAATGATTATGGTGAAGGAGTCGATCGACTCATTAAATCCGAAGCATCTCGACAAGAATTTCTCCAAGAAAGTCTGTGGCACACTCAAAGTTTCGCCCGCTTCATTCAAACGCAACTCGGCCCCCGCTACGGCTTAGCAAAGAACATTTTCCCGATTTCAAAGATCGAAAATCAACAAAATTCTTCCCTTCTTCCTTCCTTTGCCTTACATCCTTACTACCGAGAAAGTCGGCGCTTGCGAGGGATAAGTACAGTCACAGAACAAGATATTTTGCCTGTTGTCGGTGGCAGAGTCGCGAAGTTGCCGATAAATTCTGAGGGCATTTGTGAAACAATTGCGATCGGGAACTATGCCAACGATCACCACTACCCCAGTGGCGACATTCCCTTGCAGCCAAAATCTATCCGCTGGGGCGGCCGCTGGACGGGAACTCCGTTTACCATTCCTTACAGCGCGCTAATTCCTGGGAGTACAGACGGTTTGCTAGTCTGCGAAAAAAATATTTCCGTCTCTCACATCGCTAACGGTGCAACTCGCTTGCAACCGACGGTAATGAATATTGGACAGGCGGCGGGGATGGCGGCGGCTTTGTGCGCGGAATCTGAATGTCAGCCGCGGGAGTTGCCGGTGAGAGTTTTGCAGGAAGCTTTGCTGCAAGATTCCGAGGCGAGTGCGGCGGTTATTCCTTTATTTAATTTGACACCGGATCGATCGGATTGGCTCGATTGGCAGCGCTATTATCTCGATCGACCCCAAGCATATCCCGCCAGCGGCGAATGTCAGGAGTCAGTAGAAAAACCAAGCAGTCAAACAGCAAATAGCCACAGCCAATTTTCGGGCATTTTCCGCCGCCTCGGCGAACAAGACTGGACACTAACGCTGACAAGCCCCGCATCTGTAGCCGGTCAAACTTGGCAACTCGTGACTTTGGACTCGGAAACCGACAGATTTTTACAGCAGTGCGAAACCGAAAAGCCTCTGACAGTATGGGGCAGGCTGAATTCGGCCGGTGCTTGGCTGCTGGCGGTAGCAGTATAATTGAAGAGGTAAGGTTTTTTGCAGAGATCCGAAAAATTCACAGAAATTTATCCTGATCGATCGGGGAGAGCCCGTATCAGTTAATAGACACTGACACGGATACTACCCATGCAAACTTACACACCAATTGCTTTACTGAGTCTTTTGGACGTTACTTTGAGCGCCACTGTCGTTCTAGTCTTGGAATCCCTCGTCGGACTGCTGGAAGTTGCCACCGCTTCATACATTTTATCCGCCCAAACCGAACAAAGGGGCGATCGTTCTCCTGAAAGAGGCAGCGGACGCCGAGAGTTCATTAAGCCTAATCTTTACACTCATCAACTACAAGTATTTTAATGACATTGGACGAAAGCGATTTCCGTTATTGAGTTAGTTTCTGCCGCCCGTGTCGAGCGCTCAATCTGATTTCCTGGGATGATAGTTTTCCAGGTTTCCAAGGCAACTGCATTTCTTGTTTACAGTCATTAGGATATTCTTTTATGTGATGGTAGCATATAAACCTTAAACCGCCATCTATCGAGAGATTGAAGCTCGTATTTGGCGGTTTTGTATATTATTGCAACCTTCTGGGTAGTGCAATTAGGATTTTTTTTATTACTGAAGCAAGAGATTTTATTTCATTTTACATCGACTTCTGGCTGCTCTCATAGATCAGGTGCTACGCATCTAAAGTGTCTGTTGCTTCGGAGGGGGAGAGGGTGAGAAAGGGAAAGGTAAAGATAATTTTCCACTTTTTCTACAATGATTTTAGGAGACACTTTAAAGGCGCGATAGCTTAACTAAAGCCTTTTTCCTTCTTCCTTTTTCTTTCTTCCTTATGATTCCTGATTCCTGATTCCTGATTCCTAATTCTATAGTTTGATAATTTCAGGGAAATTCATCCTGATAGGCCTGGGTAAATGTCGTATCTCTAAATAGATACTGAGACGAATACTACCCATGAAAACCTACACTGCAATTGCTTTACTGAGCCTGTTGGGCATTACCTTGAGTGCCAGCGCCGCTCAAGCTTTTGAATCTTCACTCCCCATGCTCGAAACTGCCACCGCTCAATATATGTTGTCAGCCCAAACTCAACAAAGGGGCAATCGCCCTCCTAAGAGGGAGCGCATACGCAGGAATTTTACTGAGCCTAATGTTTACACTCATCCGCTACAAGATTTCTAATGGCACTGGAGGCAAGTGATTACCACAAGTGAGTTGCTTTGGGCCGTTCATTCGATCGCGCGATCGGATTTTCTGGGATTCTAGTTTTTCAGGTTAAGCGACAACTGCACTTTTTGTGGACACTTCTTAGGAGATTCTTTTTAGTGTAATAAATGTCAGTATATAAACGTGGAACCGCCATCTACCTAGAGAGAGATTCTAGTATGTGGCGGTTTTGTATTGAAAGCGCTTCAATTAAACAGGAACTAACCACAGGCCTCTGAGCATCTGGGTTTTTCAACCGATATCCCTCGCCCTCCACGCCTTATTGTGGCATTGCACAATTTGATGAGGATTCTTGTGGAGTGTCCCGCCTGCTGTAAAAATACAGCGGACGGGCAACGAGATCCCATCCCACAAAACTATCAAAATCTTCCCGCAATTATGCAACAGCCTTATTTTACTTGATAAAACCGGGTTTCGGCATCCATGACTATTCAAGAATTAGGGGTTCGGAGTCGCCTCAAATTCCTGGCATCGCAACAGTTATTTACCTTCTCCCCCCCACAGGTAGGGTTTAATTTTCAACCGCTGCACTATAATAAACGTGCGATAACTAACTTATATATAGGTTATAGGTAAACTGTCAGCGCAGAGGGTGCAGCAATCTACTTAAATTGGCCACCAATAAGAACCACTTATGCGGTGTTGATAGCCTTTAAGCCCATGCCCCTGTTACCTCAGGGAAATTAACTAACCTGAATATTAGGGTAGCTGGCAAGCTTTCCGGCGACTGTCGGCTATGCTTGATTCGGCGCTCTCGCAATAATTTAATGGAGGATGACAAAATGCCTCCTAATTTGGCTATTTCGGGGATAGTGATGAAAAATGACTCTTTGGATCTGGTCAAAAGCCTCAGCCCTAGTGCAATGGATCAGATCATGCTATATCTGGCGTTTAGCGCCATGAGAACCAGTGGGCACAGGCACGGGGCGTTTCTAGACGCAGCCGCAACGGCGGCTAAGTGTGCCATTTATATGACTTATATGGAGCAGGACAACAACCTGCGGATGACTGGACACTTGCATCACATTGAGCCTAAACGGGTGAAGGTGATTGTTGAAGAAGTCCGGGAAGCTCTGACTCAGGGAAAATTGCTGAAAATGTTGGGTTCGCAAGAACCTAGATATTTGATTCAGTTTCCTTATGTCTGGCTGGAACAGTATGGTTGGATGCCGGGACGCCCTCGCATTCCGGGAAACAATTTGACTGTAGATGAAAAAAAATATCTCGAAGGCAAAATTCCTCCGAATCCGCCAGACGCTCAACTGATCAATTCTTTTCAGTTTATGGAGTTGATCGAGTTTCTGCACAGGCGATCGCAAGAAGATATGTCTCCAGAAAGGCGAATGCCTTTGAGCGAAGCTCTAGCAGAACACATTAAGCGGCGCTTGATCTATTCTGGGACAGTGACTCGCATTGATTCTCCTTGGGGAATGCCGTTTTATGCCCTCACTCGCGCTACTTACTCTCCCGCAGAGCAGGAAGAGCGAACGTTTACTATGGTTGAGGATACGGCTAGATATTTCCGGCTGATGAAGGATTGGGCGGAAAAACAACCGAAGGTGATGCGAATTATGGAGACTTTGGATATTCCGCCGGAACGGCTCGACCAAGCCCTTGAGGAATTAGATGAAATTATTCGCAATTGGGCCGATCGCTATCACAAGCGGGGCGAACCGACGATGATTTTACAAATGGTTTTTGGGCCGCAAGACGACGCTTAGTTTGATTAACTATTAATCATTAGTCATCAGTTTAGGACTAAGGGCAACTGTCACACGACCCTCGACTGGTAGGGTGCGTCAGACTCCGTTATTGAACGATTATCAAAGATTTCGGATCTGACGCACCTTACTATATATGCCACTTTCGTCCAAGACTGCCGTTGATTGCTTGAGACTAATGACTAATTGTTAATAACTAATCGATCTGGAGGCAGAAACCGGGTTTTTATCTAAAAATACTGCGTTAAGGTCTTGAATTCTCGTAAGAAACCAGGTTTATTGGGTCGCGAATGCGTCCAGGATTAACTAAGCTAAAAAAGCTTTCCAGGTTGCAGCTAAAACGATCGCTGCGATCGCTCCTATGAGTGTATTGAAAAAATTTACTACCTCGTTCGTCAGCCACTCAAACTTTGATTGCACAGTCGCCCCAATCACGCTCTCGATGTTAGTGGCAATAAAAGCTGCAATAACACAAAAAACAATTCCTGTCAAGTCAATTAAACCGACGGCCCAACTTAAAAGCGCGATCAAAATTGAGCCGACAATACCTGCGATCGTTCCTTCCAAACTTACGGCCCCTTCGGTACCCCTAGGTACAGGCTGCAAGCTAGTAATCAAAAAAGTCCGCGAACCGTAAGCTTTGCCGATTTCGCTGGCGCAGGTATCGGAAAGTTTGGTGCAAAAACTCGCCGCGTAACCCAGCAATAACAGGGAAATAGCACCTTGTGGGACAGGCATCTTGCCTGTCTCTCCTAAAATATTGCCTGTCTCTCCTAAAATATTGCCTGTCTCTCCTAAAATAGACATCTCGCCTGTATTTCCTAAAATAGATAACGCCAAAACTCCCAAAGCGCTCATAGTAGCCGTTAAAGCAGAACCCCAGACATTTTCCGGGCCTCTGGCGCCTGAACGCTTTTCGGCTATGCCTTCTGCTTCTTTTTGGGCTTTGCCGATGCGGGTAACTCCCGATCCGACAAGAAAGTAAAACATCACCACAGCATAGCCTCGCCATCCCAAACAGCCCCAGATGAGGACACCCAATACCCAGCCGTGAAATTGGCCGGCGGGGGTGAGCAATTTTTTAGGAGCAATGGTGGCGATCGCGAGTAAAAATGTATTTAGGGCGATCGCCACCAACCAAGGATTAGACCAAGATAAATAATTAAAGAACAATTCTGAATTCTGCATTTAGTACCTCCTTGACATCCACCCCGCCCTATAAGGGCTAGAATTCCCAAACCTCACGATTTAGGTTTCTGCTTCTGTCCCCGATACGGGTTTTTCGCAACTGCCTTTTAGAGGAGTCTCTATCTGGTCTTACGTTCGCTCCACAGACTGCAACGGCAAGCCCTGCCGCCAAAATATTCTTAGCCGCGTTCAAATCTCGGTCATGGTTCATCCCACAATTAGGACACTCCCACTCCCTGACACTCAACGGCATTTTCTCAACAATATGCCCGCAGTTTTCGCATCTTTTAGAGCTGGGAAACCAGCGGTCAATTTTTACCAGTTTCCGCCCGTACCACTGGCATTTATAGGTAAGTTGTCGGGTCAGTTCACCCCAACTAGCGTCAGAAATAGCTTGTGCCAGTTTGCGGTTCAAGACCATATTTTTGACAGCCAAATCCTCAACTATTATCGTTTGGTTTTCGCGCACGAGTTGAGTTGTCAGCTTGTGCAAAAAATCTTTGCGAGCATCGGCTATCTGCCCGTGTATTTTGGCTGCTTTAAGTCGCGCCTTGTGCCTGTTGTTGCTTCCTTTCTGTTTCCGAGACAAGGCTTTTTGCGCCCGCATCAGCTTCTTGTGCAGCCGCTTAAAGTGTTTGGGGTTAGCAATCTTATTGCCGTCACTGGTAGCAATCAGACTGGCGATCCCAACGTCCAAACCAACTGCTTTATCGGTTTTGATCTGCGGTTTGACGGTAGGGTCATCTACCAGCAAGGAGACAAACCATCGTCCTTGTGCATCCAGTTTGACCGTAATAGTGGATGGATTGCATCCAGGAGGGATTTGCCTGCTCCACCTAATCGGCAAAGGTTCGCAGCATTTAGCCAGAAATACTTGAGAGTCTTTCCACCGGAAAGCAGACTTAGTAAATTCAGCGCTACCGCCGTGATGCTTTTTCTGAAAGTTGGGATATTTAGCACGACCGGCCCAGAAGTTAGCAAACGCCTTTTGCAAATGTCTGAGTCCCTGTTGCAGAGGGACACAGCTCACCTCCGAAAGAAAATCAAGCTCTGGCTCTTTTTTCCAACTTGTCAGCATGGAGGAGGTTTGAAGGTAATCAACTCGTTCTTGACGAGAGTACCAAGCCTCTGTACGGGCAGCCAGCGCTTTGTTGTATACCAGTCGAACGCAGCCCAAAGTCCGTCGCAAAAGTGATTCTTGCTCGGTGGTGGGATAGAAGCGGTAGCGATAGGCTTTTTCCATGCCGGACATTTTACCACGTTCCCTGTAAAGCCGTCCTGTAAGGACGGGGTTTCAAACCCATTTTTCTGATGAACCAAGTCTTATTTCATCTTGCCTTCCCAGTGACCGATATTGCCCAAACCAAAGCGTTCTATGTAGACGGGCTGGGCTGCGAACTAGGTCGCGAATCGCCTAATTCTGCAATTATGGGTCTGTGCGGGCATCAAATTGTCGCCCACGTCAGCCGCGAACCTTTGACGCCTCAGCGAGGCATCTACCCCCGGCATTTTGGGTTAATTTTTACTTCCGAAGCTGACTGGGAAGCGTTGCTAGAAAAAGCCCAGCAAAACAACTTAAATTTCTATCAAGAACCGAGACGGCGATTTGTCGGTTTGCCTACAGAACACCGTACTTTCTTCTTAGAAGACCCTTTCCACAATATACTGGAGTTCAAGTATTATTGTGAAGCTGAAGCAATTTTTGGTCGCAGCGAATACGCTGAAGTTGGCGATGCTGTTTGATATTTAGTCCGGTAGCGATTTGCCGTGTTCGTGGGGGCGGGTTTACGAGATTGTTGGTTTTAACTCAGATATTGCACCATTGTCAAGAACAGGCAAGATGCCTGTTCCACAAGAAAAATCATCTCTTGTGGAACAGGCAAGATGCCTGTTCCTAAATAAGTAATTGAGAATGGTGCAATATCTCAGTTTTAAGCAATTATTGTAGGTGAAACCCGCCCCTACAAAATTTGACGTTATACAAGAATGAATCAAACGGTTAATTATGAACTTTTAAGGGTTCTGAAAGTGCTTCAGCGACTGCTTTTAAACTGCTGGAATGCCTCGCCATCATGGCATGGGCGAATACGGACAATTTTACTTCTTTTGCAGCAGATATTTGGGAACTAGAAGCAGGTACGATGATGAAATCCCAATCAGTCCAAATCGAAGTAAAATTGAGCTTTTCCAACAAAGCAGCATCTCGATTTAAATCTTCCAGAAAAGCACTGCCGGGACGCATTTGGATGCAGCCTTTTCCCCAGAGAGTGTAAGCCATCCAAGTACCGCTGTGAGGAGAAGATATGGCAATAAAGCGCTGCACTCGGTTAATGCCGCCTAACCTTTGCAGGTAGTAGCGAGTTACTAAACCGCCCATGCTCAATCCTACTATATCTAAATGCTGTTCTGGCACAAAGGTTTTGTCTATATAATCGGCTATTTGTTGGGCTAATTCGTCTATGCTGGCGTTGCCCCAATGGGGCGAAAGATTGAGGGTGTAGACTGACCATCCCAGTTGGGTCAGGTAGGCAGACATTTTGTGAAAAATTCCCGATTTTCTGAATATTCCGTGAATTAGCAAGACTGGGTTGCGGCTGAAATTGCTATTCATCTTTAAGTGGGAATTTTATTTTCTATAGGTGCTTTCAGTTCTTCAACTAATGCGTTAATACTTAGGGTTTCTGTCACCATTTGGCGGTGCAGCAAAACGTTGACTTTAACTTCTTTACCTACTGGCATTTGGGAGCTATTCGCCGGTACAATCATTATGTCAAATGGCGTCCACATTGATGTAAAGTTTATGCGTTTGAGCATTGTCACATCTTGATTTAAATCGCGCAGCAAGCCGCTATCGGGGCGCATATCCAGGTATCCTGGTAGGCGTAGGGAATAGGCGGTGAGGGTGCCGCGGTGGGGGGATGATAGGGTGATGAAACGCTGTACGCGGTTGATTCCTCCGAGTCGCTGGACGTAGTAGCGGCTGACGATGCCGCCCATGCTGTAGCCTACTATGTCTAAAGGCTGTTCTGGCTCGAAGGTTTCAGAGATGTAGTCTGCGAGTTGCTTGGCGAGTAAGTCGAGGCCGAGGCTGCCGTCGTTGGGGGTGAGGTTGAGGCTGTGGACTGACCATCCAAGTTGGGTGAGACGGGCGGACATTGTGTTGAAAATCATCTTGGTGTCCCAGATGCCGTGTATGAGGATGACGGGATTGCGATCGAGCGAACTGTTCATTTGAAAAGAAAATTGCTTGCTGATTAAAGGATAAATCACTCCCCTAGGGAGTGTGACCCATACTAGGACAGCTAGGGAATCGGATCGAGGTACGATCGGCAATTAGTGGGAACCGTTAACAATTATGAGATACTTGTAAATAAGTGCAAAGGCGTGGTGGTATTTATACCTAAAATTTGCTTGGATGAGCTAGCTTAAATACAGCAAAATGTAAATTTTGATTAAGAAATGTAGACAAAAGTTGCCTAACCTCGTAGTCTAATTTTGTTGACAAGCTTGTACAAATTTCTCTAAAAGAACAAAAGGAGTAAGTCTAATGTTTGGTTTTATCAAAAATTTCTTGGGCGGTATTTTCGGCTTTTTCGGCAGACTGTTGGGCTTGAAAAAGTCTGAATATTTCCTAGATTTGGGCGAATCGGGAGCGAAGGAACCAGCAAAAGTTGCGCCTGCGAAGGCTGAGCCTGTTGCGATCGCACCGGCAAAAGTTGAGCCTGTTAAGTCTGAAAAGTCTGAGAAGTCTGAACCTGCTAAGAAGGCTAAGGTAGAGAAAAAGTCGAAGAAAGAAAAGGAACCAGTTGCTAGCGTTCCTGCTAATACTCCCGAACCTGCGAAGGTACCTGCGGTTGCAGCAACTAACGGCAAAGTGCCGAGTCAAGCTGAACCGAATCGGACTTTTGCTCCTAATAATTTAATGCCGACACCAAATGGAAGTCGTCGGAGCCCTGGCCCCAGCATGAACAATTTCCGGGAAATGGCTCGTCAGGTGAAAACGAAGTAGGAAATTGGGAATTGATAATAGGGAATTGGGCATTGGATAATTCCCAATGCTGGCGTTAACAAATTAAAAATGAGCAATCTCATTTTTAATTTTAACTATTTGTTCTATTCCCTATTTTCTGGGTTTTTGAGGAAGGCTAATCCGCTGTATAGCTGAAAAGCTGAGTCCCAAGGAGTTTCGGATTTGCGATCGACTTCTATATGAGATTGGATCTTGCTCAACATATTAGTGTAATCGAGGACTGTCTCGGCAAATGGCGTAAATTCTGACCAAAGTGTAACGTCAAGCTGGCGATCGAATATTTCCAGTAAGTTATTCCAGTTAATTCGGGTGGTACTTTGAGGAATTTGTTGAGAGTTTTTGACTCTCGATGTTTTGTTTTTATGGTTCGGTGAAGTGGGAAGAAGTTCGGCTGAAGCTTTGGTGAAGTCAACTCCTTGTTGAAATTCGTAGCTTTGGTCGCAAATTCGCAGAATGCAGTTTCTGCTGGGAATGTGCAAGTCACAGATTTGAGCGTAATCTTGCCTGATTTCTCTGTGGCGAAATTGCTCCTTTCTTCGGTTGGGTGAGTAGTCCATGACTTCGATGAACATCGGCAACAAGCCTTCTACTCTTTGGGTAACTTCTGACCAGCTAAACTCGATCGCACCGAGTCGTGAGAGTCGATCTTTGCAAACAACCGCTGGAGAAGAGAGAGACTGGAAGTGTTGCACTCGGAAAATTTGGATTTTTTGAATATCGGCTAGGGTTGCCCAAAATACGGGAATCCCGGCGTTGAGGAGTTCTTGACCGTAAATTCGGAGTTCGGCGATGGGGCCTGTTTTGTAAAGTCTCCAGCCGCGGCTTTGGATTTGCATCCGGGTTGTGTATGCGTCGATTTTAAATATTCTGCTGATATTTTGTACGGCTGCGGCTTTGTTTTCGGGACTTACGGGTTCGAGGATGAGGAGTCCCGGTTCGAGGTTGCTGGGGTCGTTTTTGGCGGTTTCTATGGCTTGTTGGCGGAGGTTTTGTTGTGCGGTTTCAATCCGTTGAATAGCTTGGCGGGTCTGGGAGACGATTTTGGCGTTGGTGATATCGCGGAGTATTTGTTTGTAGGTTGTTTGGGCTTTTTCGAGGTTGTTGGTGAGTTCGTAGTAGCGGGCGATATAGTATTGTACCCACGGATTTTCGGGGGAGTCTTTTTGTAGTTTTTTGATGAGTTGGGCAGCTTGTTTGTATTCTTTACCATCGAGGGCGGCTGCTATTTGGTTGATGTCTGTCATGGCGGTTGCGGGAATGGCGTTGTTTCTATCTTGGCTGATGTTTGGTTGGTTCGGCTACTGGTTAACAAGTTTCGCTTTTTTTTGTTTGGAATTTTGGGTTGTTGGGAACAATTAAGATGTGGATTTTTTAACCGCAGATGAATGCGGATGAACGCGGATGTGTAGAGAGGGATGTTTAGTGGATGCGAAAATAAATATAAGTTACAGTTGATTGGAATTAATGCTTAAGCTGTAGGAACCTTTGCTTGTAAGATCGCCTCCTTTAACAACTATTTTATAACTGCCGTTACTAGGCAATTTTATCGTGAGTTGAGACTCGCGGCGATTCTGGGAGTTGCCTGTTTTTTCGGCAATAGTTTTGCCGCTGGTGTCGAACAGTGTTATGTTGTGGTCGAATGCTCTGCTTTTGAGGTTGATCGTAATAGATTGACCTGCCCGTCCTTGAAATGTGTGTTCACTGGGCTCGCCGTCTTTGAGGGTTCCCCGCTGCTGTAGGATGGAAAGGGAGGTGAGTTTTGGGCGATCGACATTGCTCAATTCTAAGGCGTAATTAGTCATGGGTACATCGAGGCCATTTCCTTCTCTGACTACGATGATAAAAGCTGTTTTGTTGTTGGGATCTCGGACTATTTTGTCAATAAATTGGGATTGTATTTGTTTTGCTGTTAGAGGTTTAGGTTGGTTGAAGTTGGGTTGTGAGGTACAGAAAAGCACGGCTCCATCTAGATAGCGGGCGGCGTACAACCAATAGTTTTGACGGTTAGTTGTAAATTCGTTTCTGCTAAAGATAGTGAATCTTTCAAATTGCGGTAGTTGCTGATTGCGCTGGCAATTTTTATCAATGTATATTTCGTTGGCTGATGGCTGTCGCTGGGCGAAAACTGCTGGTACAGTCGTGCTTACAATTGCTGAAATGAGAGTGAGGGTGAAGGTGAAGGGCGAGCGGGTTTTCATAAATACTGATTTCTATTTATTGTTGTCAGGTTTTGTACGCTGTACTTCCTATTTTATCTCTGTTTTAAATACTGTTCTAGTTCCGCAGTGCGCTGTTTTGTCATGCGATCCAAACATTCATTGAGGAAACCTCGATAACCGGTACCGCCACGACTTTTATAAACTTCAAATTCACAGGTTTTATCTCTTAACTGAATCCACCCTAATTGTGCTTCCGCAAGTAGCGCTTTCTCTTCCTTGCTCAACTTAGCAATTAATTGTTTGTAAACGTCATTCAGTTGTTTGTCTGCAATTTCATACCTCAACCGAATACAGGCTCTGACTTCTACATCTCCTTGCGGGCGATCGCAATTAATCTGTTGAGCAATGGGAAAGCTCGGAGATTTTGCAGAAACTGATGTTGTACCGAAAATTGCCAAAAGCGCGTGAAGCGAAGCTATCCCGCAGGGAATCGACAAAAAGAGCGATCGACCTTTCCTCAACTCTATTTTCATTGTGTATCAACCCGATATATCATATAATTTTAATTAACACAAAACCAAGTATATTTGATTTACTTAATTTTTTTTATATTTACTAAATGCGATGATTATAAGGCATCGTAAGCATCCATCTCCGGTAGTTCCCAATCAGGAGCAAATCTACTCAACCGAACCCGTAAATCTGCCACTTGTTCCTGGTTGATACCGCGAGATTGCAAGTTTACTAACCCTACTTTTGACATAAAAGTAACAATAACTTGCGCTTCTTCTATGTCGGCGGGCATTTCAAATAACTCAATTTTGCCATTTCGGTATATCCCCTCTACTGACTGTAACATATTACTCCTCTGATAATTATCTATTTATAGCCTTTCTCAAAAAGATGAGGTATGATTGACAGCTTGTATAACCACTTAAACGTATAGGGCTGGCATCCCAACTACGTCCGCGAATCTTTGGCTCGAACCGCTATACATTTTAGCGGCGATCGAACCAAAGAAACCGGGTTTTTTGCCTTGGCTGTCGGTTTTCACCAAATATTCTGGTAAAAAACCCGGTTTCTGACTACCCCTGCGTCCAGGACTATGATATTAGCACTTCTCAAAAGCTGCTCCAACTAAAGACAAAGCCACAATCGGTGCTGTCACCGCCCTCAGAATTCTACTGCCCAAAGAAACAGCTTCAAAACCCAATTCGATCGCCCTTTCCACCTCACCCTCAGTCCATCCACCCTCCGGGCCCGTTGCTATTACTATCGATAATTCTCCCCCAGGGGGCGGGCACGGGGGCACCGCCCCTACAAAGGGGGGATCGAAACTACCAATCAAACAATCCCACAAATGCCGATTGTCCCCGCGAGCCACACAAATATATCGATTTTTTCGAGCGCAATTTTTCACAGCAAAATCAAACGAAATAGGCTCTAAAATCGTCGGCACAATTTGACGTTCCGACTGTTCCGCCGCCTCCGCAGCAATTCTCCTCCACCGATCGACTTTTTGATCGCTTGGTTTGAGCAAAGTTCGATCGCTCGTTACCGGCACAATACTTGCCACACCCAACTCCGCCGCCTGCCTCACAACCTCGTCAAAGCCGTTTCCCTTGGGCAATGCCGCCATCAAAGTTACTTCCACCGGTAGCTCCCTGTTCGCCGCAATCTCCTCTGCTATGGAGGCAAATAACCCGGTTTCCCGTAGTTCTAGGACGGCAGACCACCAATGTCCTCGGCCGTCCATTGCAATAAATCGATCGCCCGCTTGCAAACGCAGCACTCGATTTAAATAATGCTGCTGTTCTCTAGTTAAGTCGATTTGGCGATCGCAAATTTGAGCTGCTGTAACTGCTAATCTTTGTAGTTGAGGCATTGAATTGGGGATTGTTCGTTTTCTATTAGAGATTTTTTTTATTTAACCGCAGAGAACGCAGAGAACGCAGAGGAAGAGAGAATGAGAGGAGATAGGCTGGCGCGGTTTCAACTGTTCAAAAAACTCTAAAGGCAAAGCATCTACAACCGGAATTATTTTACAAATTCAAGTTTTTTTCTGCAAATGCTCTGCCTTTATATTACTGTTGCCAGAAGTCTATTTAATACAATCGAAAATCGGCTTATCCTTCCTCCTTAATCTTCTTTAAATAAGTGGAAATCGCTTCTGTAGCTAGCTGCGTGATCGGCTTGCCCTGACGGGCTGCTTCTTCCTTGAGCTCGTTGTAGATTTCATCGCGGACGCTAATTCGACGGCGGACTTTGCCACCGACAGCAGTGGCAGTCTCGTTTTCCTCGCCGTTACTAGACGTAACTTCTAATTCATTAATCTCAGTTGTCATCGAGTCAGCAGATTGGTAGTTGGTTACAAATTGACGGATAGATTCTAACCCGACGCGATCGCAAAAATTGCCAAAACTCTCGCTCAGTTGCCGTTTTTGCTTGAAATAAACAAAAATCGGCTCCAGAAAAGCTTCAAAATCCTTGACGTGCAGCTTTTCCTCAATTGGTTTTGCCAGCCGCGTTTGGTCGGGAGAACCGCCCAGCCAAATCTGGTAGGATTCTGGGGAACTCCCGACAAACCCCAATTCTGCCATATAAGGACGGGCGCATCCATTTGGGCAACCAGTCATCCGCACCACAAAATGCTCGTCTGCCAAGCCAACTTTGGTCAAAAGTGCCCGAATTCGCTCTAAAATGCTGGGAATCACGCGCTCCGACTCGGTAATCGCCAGCCCGCAAGTCGGCATTGCCGGACAAGCCATCCCATAGCGCACTAGGGGGTCGAGATCAGTTTCTCGCTGAATGCCGCATCGATGGAGTATTCCCTGAATTTCTTCTTTAACCTCCGGCGAAATATCGTAAATCAGCACGTTTTGGTGTGGCGTCGCCAGTATCGGCAAGTTGTACTTCTGCACGATTTCCCGCAAAGCTGTTTTTAGCTGAAATGAACCTTCATCCTTGATCCGGCCATTGTCCACGGAAATGCCGACAAACAGTTTGCCGTCTCCTTGTTCGTGCCAGCCCAAGAAATCCAAATACTTCCACTCAGGCAGCGGTTTAAAGGCTTCTAGCGGCTTGCCAAAATATTCGGCTACTTTTTCGCGGAACCACTGTACGCCTTTGTCGTTAATCAGGTATTTCAGCCGCGCGTGCCGTCTGTCCGTGCGATCGCCGTAATCTCTCTGGGTTGCTACAATTGCCTTGACCAAATCGTAAACATCGTCCTTGGCCACATAGCAAATCTCATCCGCAACCCGCGCAAAAGTCTCTTCTTTGTTGTGAGTACGGCCCAAACCGCCGCCAGCAAACACGTCAAAACCTTGCAATTCGCCAGCTTCATTGGTAATTACCACCAAGCTCAAATCCTGAGAGTACAAGTCAATTGAATTGTCTCCGGGCACGGTAACGGAGCACTTGAACTTGCGCGGCATATAATGGCTGCCGTAAATCGGTTCTTCTTTGTCGTCGCTAAAGATTGTGCCGTTGCCGTTTTTCTGTCTGGCGGCCTTCACTGCTGGGTCTTCCTCGGCCGAAACAGCCTTTTCGCCGTCCAACCAAATTTCGTAATAAGCACCGGTTTGCGGTGTCAGCAAATCGGCGACATTGTTGGCGTATTGCAGCGCATACTGGTATTCTGGGCGATTTTTGTACGGTGCTGGCGGTGCCATGACGTTGCGGTTCAAGTCGCCGCAAGCTCCCAAGGTTGACCCCATATTTTTAATAATTGAGGAAAACACTGCTTTAAGATTTTTTTTCAACACCCCGTGCAGTTGGAAACCTTGGCGCGTTGTAACGCGGAGCGTGTGGTTGCCGTATTCTTCAGATAGCTTGTCTAAGGCTAAGTATAATTGCGGCGGAGTGAACCCGCCGGGATTGCGGGTGCGGAGCATGAACTGATAGTCTTTTTCTTGTCCTTTAACTCGATTGTCGCGGTTGTCTTGCTGGTACGAGCCGTGAAATTTGAGAATCTGAATCCCCTCTTCGGTGAAGTGGGTAGTTTCTTGTAACAGTTCAGTCGCAACGGGTTCTCGCAAATAGTTGCTGCGTTCTTTGAGACCTTCTGATTTAGAGGGCTTGCGCGCAACAGGGGTTGAAGTGGAAGATGTGATCATGGGAATGTATAGTGCCAGTTATAATTAGATACAGCCGATCGAATATTTCTTGACAATTTGACACTTGACAAATTTGCACTTGACAAATCTCCTCAGAAATGCTGTGTCGGATCTGTTGACAACTCGGTTAATAACTAAGTTAATAACGGTAATCCGGTAGGAATTCTGATGTTGTTCAATTGTAACACGATCGAGCCGGGGCTGAAAAATTGTAATTAAGAGTTTATATTTTCGATCGCTTAAGTGTACGAAACTTTAGAAATAATTAACCTCAACCTTTGAAACTATGTCACTGTATGACGAAGACACTTTTGTGGTCTTAGAAACAAACCAGCCAGAGCAGTTTTTGAATGCGGCGGAACTGTTAGAAAAGCTGAAAGCGGTCTTAGCTGAGGAACACGAAGATTTGCCGCAGGAGGTGAATAAAATATCGGGTTTGGAAGCTCAAGCTAAGTATTTAATTGATACTTATTGTGAATTAGATGTCGGGCAGGGAAAATATTTGCAGTGGTACGCAGTGCGCTTGGAAAAGTAATTTTGGGAATTTTGGGAATTTTGGGAATTTGGAATTGGTAACAGTCAACACTCAACAATTATTCAATCCAAAATCTACAGCATATTTCATGTATATGTGGTACACACAAGAAGAGCCATCGCCCGCTGTAGGGTGCGTCGCCCACGGGATATCTGCAAGTTTTATCAAATATGAAGCAGATCCGCACCCTACAGATTAACACCACATAATATAGCTGCTACTGTACTTCATGAACCACCGAATATACTGTAAAATTGCGAAGCATTGTTCGCGATCGCGCGGCAACCTCTAAAATCGATTAGTCTTCCAACTGTTGCACCGATGATACTTCTACTGCGGTAACATCGATCGTACCGGGCGGTGTCAAACGGCTAAAATGACCTTCCTCTATTTTCAGAGGTTCGCCGCAGTTGGCACACTGAAGCTGAGTTTGATTTAAAGCTGTAAATTCGTATTGACAAACTGGACAATTGTCCGTAATTAAATTGCGTTTCAGCCACCACTGAAGCGCGAAAAATGCAACCACAGGCGTCAGCAACAAAAAAGCTACTAAAATCAACACTGATTTAACTATCCAACCCAAACCGATTGACACCAACAAATACGCGATGCCCAGCATTATCAGCCAATTACTAATACGGGGTAGCTTGAAAGATATTTTGGGGGTGCCTTGGTTCACGGTAGTCTCCTTGGGTGTCTTTGCAGGTAGGCATAACTCTATCCTACTCAGAAATTCAGGCGGTCGATCGAGTTAATTTTCCCATTGTACACGGAGAAACCGCTCTCTACGTTATAAGTTAATCAGAGTCAGCCGATTTTAGATTTTAGATTTTAGATTTTAGATTTACTTCCAGCATTGAATCTGGAAGCTTGAACTAAAGTCTAAAATTTTAGGAGCTCCACTTAAGTGCGTCGGGGGCTTTTACCCGTTTTTGGGCGTGTCAGAGGGTTGAAAAATTTCTAGTAAGGATTGACAAAGGGATTCAAAACTAAATCTTGCCAGGGTTTGTTCCCTCAACCAGCGGCGATCGCACCTTTTATCCTCTCCTCGCAGCATTTCCACACAAGCAACCGCTACTGCTGCTGCATCTCGGTGGGGAACTCGCCATCCCAGTTTACCATCTTGCAGCGGATCGGCTGACCCGTCCGCGTCCCCCGCGAGTACGGGTACTCCGCAAGCCAGCGCTTCCAAATAAACTATACCGAACCCTTCCTGGGAGGGCATTACATAAGCATCGGCTAACTGGTAATGGGCTGGTAAATTTTCTGTCGGTACAAAACCCGCAAATATTACTCTTTCGCTAACTCCCAAATCATCAGCGAGTTTGGCTAATCTAGATCGATCGTCTCCTCTGCCAATAACTAAGTATTTCACATTCGGAAAAGTTTTGGCTATTTGCGGCAAAGCTTGAATTGTGACATCAACGCCTTTGTAAATATCTGTCGATCGCAATCTGGCTACAGTCATCAATATTTTAGCATCAACTAAATTGTACTGCTCTAATAAATCCTGTGGCTTCGGCCCAGTGGTAAATATATTTTCATCTACCGTACAAGGCACTATTTGGAATTTTTCGGGATTTAAGTTGTTAATTTCGCAAGTACGCGCGGCGAAGCTATCCCGTAGGGAATCGCGCGTGTACCTGCTAATAGTCCAAATACTGTCAGCTTTGCTCATTGCTATTTGATATTTGGGAGCAAGCGGTTCCCAAACTTCCTTGCCGTAAGTTAAAATTGTGTAGGGAATTCCCAGCGGCTGGCATAAAGTTTGAATCAGCGGTGCGAGTTTGATGTGACCGCAGAAAACCCGTTCCGGTCTTTTGTGCAGTAAGTTAGTTAGTATTTGGGCTGCAAACTTAAGACGGCCAAACCAAGCGGGATGAGTTTTTAGGTAATAAAATTTCAGATTTTCAGTTTGGGTGCAGAAACCGGGGTTTTTTAGGGAAATACTTGCTTTTTTTCGAGTACCATGCTCTGATTGGGTTCGCTCGCGGGACGATCGTACTGTGGTATCATTCCGAGCTAACGGGATTTGATATAGCAATCCTAAATGACTTGTGGGATGGGCATCTTGCCCGTCCAAGCTAAAAGCCTGAACGACGTTCGTAACTGACTTGGGATTGGTATATAAGTCCTGATTTTTTGACTCGAAGGGGTTGTTGCAGTTTGGGGAATCTCGCAATAGCAAAACTTCTGCTTGGGGCGGAAAGTTGTTTGCTGCGGTTAGTGACAGGTAAGCTTTCAGGATGTCTTGAACGTAGGATTGAATGCCACCTTCGCTGGAAAATATTTCTAGGAAACAGAATAGGTGATTTGTCGATCGCATTTTTCGATCCAATTAAAACTGTCGCCAGATTTCGATGATGCTGGGAATTCTTCGCGCACCATAGCCTATATATAGCCTGTTGTCGAAGTAGTGCGCGCGCGATCGACTAATTTTCCGATGCGGGCGCAGCATTGGGTCGAGGCAAACCATCCCCGCGCGCCACATCCGGGTAGCAAACCCCTTCTGGGGCTTTCTTTTCGGTGCGACAACAAAAAACCCCTGCCATCGCTGGCTGGGGTAGAAAATTATCAGGGTGCATCTACTAATGTGCTGAGTATAGCATGATTTGTGGGGTGTCACCCCTGATGGGTGACACCAACGAAGAATATTTAATGACAATAACTTATAATCAAGGCTGTAAATGATTAACAAAGCTTGTACTTTAGACCGTATTGTCCCTGTTAATCTAAGATAGGACAGGCGCAGGAATCCTCAGAAACCCCGTTGATTCCTAGATTTATCCTTGCCAAAGCCAATATTTTCCCAGAAACCGGGTTTCTGAGCGCAAGTCCGATAAAATTTAAGATTTAGAATAAATCTGTGCTAGACCTCAAATTAATCCGAGAAAACCCGCAAGCCGTGCAAGAAAGCCTCAACCTGCGCGGAGGTAACTATGAAATCGAGCCGATTTTGGAATTAGACAAACAGCAGCGGGAGTTGGAAGGCAAGCGATCGCAACTGCAAGCCCGCAGCAACGAAATTGCCAAACTCATCGGTCAAAAAAGAAAATCGGGTTTACCTCTCGAATCTCCCGAAATTCAGGAACTGCAGGCAGAAGGGAACGCAGTCGGCACCGAGTCGAACGAACTGCAAGCACAGGAAAAAGACCTAAAAGCTCAAATAGAAGCTTTATTGCTACCGCTGCCAAACTTGCCCGGTTCCTCAACGCCGATCGGCAAAAATGAAGAGGAAAACGTGGAAATCCGGCGCTGGGGAGAGGAATACATACCCCAAAATTCAGGTATTTTACCGCACTGGGAAATCGGCGAAAAATTAGGAATTATCAACTTTGAACGGGCAGTAAAAATTGCTCAGCCCCGCTTTGTCAGCTTAATGGGAGCGGGTGCAGCCCTGGAAAGAGCGATTATTCAATTCATGCTCGACCGCCACACAAAAGCCGGTTATGTAGAAGTAATTCCCCCATTTTTAGTTAATACTGAATCCCTCACTGCTACTGGTCAATTACCCAAATTTGCTGAAGAAAGTTTCAAGTGCGACCAAGATGATTTGTGGCTGATTCCTACTTCGGAAGTTCCGGTGGTCAATTTGTACAGAGGTGAAATATTAACAGCAGAACAGTTGCCAATTTATCACTGTTCTTATACTCCTTGTTTTCGGCGCGAAGCTGGCAGTTACGGCAAAGATACGCGGGGATTAATTCGATTGCACCAATTTAATAAAGTTGAATTGGTAAAACTCGTGCATCCGAGTACCTCCGAGGCAGAGCACGAAAAGTTAGTGCAGGATGCTGAAGGAGTTTTGCAGGCGTTGAAATTGCCTTATCGGGCGATCGCGCTGTGTACCGGCGACTTGGGTTTCGCGGCCGCCAAAACCTACGATTTAGAGGTGTGGCTGCCATCTGCAGGCAAATACCGCGAGATTTCCAGTTGTTCCAACGTCGCAGATTTTCAGGCGCGGCGGGCCAATATTCGCTTTAAAGAAGCGGGTAAAAAAGGCACTCAATTCGTTCACGCGCTGAACGGTTCCGGTTTAGCTGTGGGCCGGACAATGGCGGCAATTTTGGAGAATTACCAGCAGCCAGACGGGACTGTAAAAGTGCCGGAAGCTTTACAACCCTATTTGGGACGGGAAGTTTTATAGACAGTTGATTCGGCGATTAACTGGTTGCCCAGGCTCTGCCTGGGAACCGATGTCGAGAGGCTCTGCCTCGCTTGCTTGCGAAAATTGGAGGCAGAGCCTCTGGATCTGCGTTACCAGGCAGAGCCTGGTAACGAGTAACGAGTAAAACTCTTGTGGTATACGCCTCCTGCCTGCCCTTGACTGGCTATTTACCAGATGTCTATTACAGTTGGAGCAACGCTTCTTTGATATCCAGCGCTAAAAATCTATCCAATGCTAGATACATCCAATAAACAGATAACTGACTATCGCTGCTAGTCTTCTGAAATCCCAAAGCCAGGGACTGTTTTTCGTACATGGGGTGGATCATTAGGGTGTACAAGTCGCAAATATTGGGAAAATCTGTTTGCATTTCGCCTAAAACTTTTTGTGAGTCTTCGAGAAAAGCAATGCGGTATTCTGACAAATACTGCGGATCGATCATCCAACTGCGGACAAATACTGACTGGCAATTTTGATCTCCTGGTAATGCCATTTTGAAAGGATCGATATCGGAAATTGAGCTTAAATGAAGCCCTTTACTAGGAGCATTAAAAAAATTAACTTCCGATTCGCTAGCTGTGGGATAAAGTAAGTAAAAGCCGACTGGATTTAGATTATCTGAGCGGCGCAAAACTCGCATTCCATTTGAGTATTGATGGGCAAGAAGCCGGAGGATTTTAGCAATTTTGTGGGGAACTGTGTTAGTGTTGCGGTTCATCCAGTTGTAATTGGTGGCTAATAAATTGGCAACGATAATTGCGTCGCACCGAGGGTTGAAATCATCTAATTGGAGTTGTACAGGCTTTTGAGGTTCGGCGGTTTCTAAAATTTCTGAAACTGGCTGAATTTTAATTGCCGTAGCGTTACCATCAAAGTGTTTTGCGATTAATCCGAGTGCTGCTAATTTATCTAACATCATTCCGGCGGCGCGATCGCTCCCGCGATCGGAATCGCAGTAAAATAGTTCGGCGGCTTCCCGGTGAGTGCACTGCACTTCTGTTGCGGGTACTTCCAGTTTCGCCAGCGGTGGTTTGAGACGGGGCTGGCTTTCCTGAAGCTGTTTCACCGATAAGTAAACCCAAAGCCTGATAAAGCATTCAGCCCTAGTGCGAGTTACGCCTACTCGTTTCATCAATAGCGAAACAGCCGTGCGGCGTTGAGAAGGAGAATACCAAGTATCTAGTTTTGCAATATCCATTTCAGTCGGGAAGCTGCGAAGGAACTCTAGTTACATATTGGCTCAATTACATAAAACTTCACCCCGCTTCAGGTTACTTGTTGTCGCTGTTGCTCAACTTGCCTGATTTCCGGCGACTCTACAAGATAGCTGCTTGCTCGTTGCAAGTTCACAAATCACAAAGCACCATCAATTTTAGATATTTTATGACCAGACTAAATTAGCAACTTTAGAGGTTTACGTCATGTACAGTGCTGATACCAATTTAATATGAAGCTGCATAGAATAAAGCTTCAAGAATGAAATTGTAAGAATATAGCGAACTGCGACAGTTCAGGTGTGATTTGTTGCAGAACAAGATTAAGTCGTTCATGCAATAGGGTTCTTGGAGTTTCTATCGATATTTGGAACTGCAAAAAGAGATGAGGAATGTTTAAAAGTATGGTGCTACTTATAGCAATCTTTGCAGGAGTCCTAAATTTTTTACCCCACCCCAACCCTCCCCGAAATCGCTCTGAGGGAGTAAGAAATTCACAAATGATTTAGGATGGCTATAAGCTGTTGTGCATTTAAATTGTATATTTCGATTCCCGATCAAAAATCGTCAAGTCCTCTCCCCCGATCCCCATCGAACCCTCTCCCTCTCTAATACCATAGGCAATCTAGATGCAACACAGCTTATGTAGGGTGCAACCTAAGCACCTTACGACTATTTAATGACTGCCAACAATCTAGATAAACCCGCCCCCACACAATG
The DNA here is from genome assembly GCF_036701935.1 of Microcoleus sp. M2_D5. Classification (NCBI taxonomy): domain Bacteria; kingdom Bacillati; phylum Cyanobacteriota; class Cyanophyceae; order Oscillatoriales; family Microcoleaceae; genus Microcoleus; species Microcoleus sp. M2_D5. The sequence continues at coordinate 132,056 of NZ_JAUBRP010000006.1, forward strand.
AATAATCTACATCAACGCTGTCTGTGAACGAATCGAAAAAATGTACATTTGGATTGTTCGTCTTGGGAGGGCGGGTTTGTCAGATTATTCGTTTCCGACATAGATGGTTGGTAAAAGCCGCCCCTAGGCACTAGGAAATTCTAGTTAATTTTTCAGGTATAAAATTAAGAGGAAAAACTCAAGCTGCTGCTAGCTGTGCTTGTTCTGCTGCTTGGGGCAAAGTCTGATTTACCACAATCCACTTGCCTGTAATTGGGTCGCGGTAAGTAATAAAGGGATTAGATTTTAAAGGTTGACTGCAAGGTTTAGCGCCCATCTCTACACACTCCCTATAAATGGCATTGAATAACTACTACAACACCATACCTTTAATAATCGGCTATTTTGTCTAAAATCCGCGTGATTTTTACCTCAACAATAGGTGATATTTTAGATGTGTTTTGGTGACATAGAACACGGCATAATGTGATTTAAAACTGCGTGGGCAGTGAGCAGTATCACCAAAAACCTTCCGTAAAAAAAATCTGCCTTGTGGTTTTTACCTTCTACCTTTAAGCAGACCACTATTTTCAGTATACATCTGATATTATTAAGTAAGGTAAAGATGTTTATCAAAGATCCCCCTTACAAACTTATGGTGCTATTTGGATTTGGCAAAAAGTCGAGCCTGCCCTCTCCCCAAGAGGCATTACCGGGACGGGCAGAGTCGATGTCGGTACCGGCAAGTCACTTTGTTAACGGCAATCCGCTCAAACCTCCCTTTCCAAACGGCATGGAGACTGCATTGTTTGGCCTGGGCTGTTTTTGGGGAGCGGAACGCAAATTTTGGCAGCAAAATGGAGTTTTTTCGACGGCTGTTGGCTACGCGGCTGGGATTACTCCGAATCCTACTTACAATGAAGTTTGCAGCGGGATGACGGGACACAATGAAGTAGTTCTGGTTGTGTTCGATCCGAAAGTAATTAGTTACGAAACGCTGCTTAAAGTTTTTTGGGAAAGTCACAATCCTACTCAAGGAATGCGTCAGGGCAATGATTCTGGTACTCAGTACCGATCGGGCATTTACACGTATTCAGCCAGCCAAAAGCAGCTAGCTGAATCTTCGCGCGATGCTTACCAGCAGGCTTTGACGGCGGCCGGTTACGGCAAGATTACTACTGAAATTATTGATGCTCCTGAGTTTTATTACGCAGAAAGCTATCACCAGCAGTATCTTGCTAAAAACCCGAACGGTTATTGCGGTTTGGGCGGTACTAAGGTTTGTTTGCCTGCTATGTCTCAGGCTTAAAACTTTTACAAGGGTTATTTTGGGGCTGTTGCAATAGTCCGGCAGTCGGGCAGGGGTTTAAACCCCTGCCTCAAAGCTTAAGTCGTCTTCAGACGACTGAAAGGTTATTGAGATGGTAAAAGGGATTAGTTGAAAGCAGGTAAAATAATGCTGGCGGGTGTGGTAATTATCAATTTAATGATATCTCTGGTCTGTTTTTATATCGCTGCGAAGGTGGGGAAAATCAGGCGGACGATCGCACGTTTGGAACTTCGGATCGCAGGAATCGAAGGCTGTAGCAGCAATGTCCTGAGTATGTCGCCGGATTTCCTTGGTAAAAGGCAGCAAGGTACTCGCCAACTGCGACGGCGTTATCAACAACTAGAATTGCAACTGCAACAGGTTCAGCAACTTTTGGGATTGCTGGGTTTGGGACGGATGCTTTGGCCCAGGCGCGATCGACGTTTGAGGTAAGCTATCCTAAAATTGCCGCCCGTGCTGACTCCCTAGGGTTTTCAACAATATTTCTACCTTTGTAAAGGGCTGCGATCGGGCAAACGCCCCTAAAATTGGTGTATGGAGAGAAGTTATAAAAATGTCAACTAAACGTTCAGGATTATTTATTGGCGGTTTGCTTGTGGGTTCTGCGATCGGGGCCGTGACTGGCTTGTTGATGGCACCGCGACCGGGCAAGGAGACGCGGCAGATATTGAAAAAATCAGCCGATGCAATGCCTGCGTTGGCGGAGGATTTATCGACTAGCGTGCAGTTGCAGGCCGATCGACTTTCTGAAACTGCCATCCGAAATTGGGACGAAACTTTGATTAGACTCAAAGAGGCGATCGCGGCCGGTTTGGAAGCGACTCAGCGGGAACGCCAAACCCTGGCGGAAACTGAAGCTGAAGTGAGTCCCTCCTCGCGCCCTCCCATCCGCTAAATGGCATGAAATTCTCAACCCCCAATCCCAGATTCAAGTGAGCGATCCTATATTTTGGCTAGGACTTTCGATTTTGCTAGTGGCAGTTAGCCTGACTGCTGTTTTAGTGACTTTAATACCTGCAGTGCAAGCGCTGGCGCGGGCGGCCCGCAGCGTGGAAAAGCTCGCTGACACGCTTTCTCGCGAATTTCCGCCTACTTTGGAGGCGATTCGGTTGACGGGGCTGGAAATTAGCGAGTTGACGGATGATGTCAGCGAGGGGGTGCAAAGTGCGGGGGAGGTTGTCAAACAGGTCGATCGAAGTATTGGTAGTGCTAAAAAGCAGGCGCAAAACGTGCAGGTAACAACTCGCAGCGTGGTGACAGGGATTAAGGCTGCTTGGAAAACTTTAACTCGCAAGCCGCCGATTTCTGGGACAAGTCGCCGATCGACAGATAGATTGTCGCCGAGTCAAAGAAGTGCGCTGTCGCTGAGGGATTCGGGTTTGGAGGGCAGGCATTCTGGGGTTTACGGTGCCGGTGCTAGTAATGGGGAATCGCCCAGGTTGAGGAGTAGCGATGGTTCGGGTTTGCCGGGGGATGCTGAAGAGTTTGAGGAAGTGCGATCGAACGATTCTTGATTGCACCCAATTCCCGATCATCCCTCCACAGCACACCCATCCCACCAGCAAGGATTTTTATCAATAAAATCCATCAAAGCATCATACTTAGGCGAACCCTTTTGTTCCACATATTCCAAAGCGCCCCAACTTCCCCACTTACTAAATCCACCCACGTCCACAAAGTGCATGAAAAGACTGCCTCCAGCTTGTTTCCAACTATTCAGTAATTGAGTGTAGATATCATACATTTCAGGACGCCTATTTAATTCCATAAAAAACTCAGTCAGTTTTTCGTTATTCTCCACTCCTTCAGTACCTACAATATGTTGACCGCCCTCGTAAACAAATAACTTGAGACCTTTTTTTTGAGCCACATCTAAAAAATACTTAAAGTCATTATCAACATCGGGCAAACTATCTTTGAACCCCGGCAGTAACCCGCCCTCTCTTAATTGCTTAAAAGCTTTGCCAAACCCGCCATCTGCGTCATTCAACCAAGACTCTACTGTGCTGACACTTTCTTTCCCGCCCAAGTTGCCGCTAAAATATCCAGCTATGGCTACGGCATCAATACCGTGTTGATAACAAGGTTTATTGCCCTCAGCTACCCAATAGGAACACTCTAAAGCATAAGTTTCTAAATCTCTCCAGCCTCTTTGAGTTCCTAACACGCAGACAACTCGATTCTTTTGATCCTCAAAAACACCTTTCCAGATATCGCACATTTGAGCAGTACGCATTCCGTACCATTGCATAAAAGCATCGCCTTTATCTCCCCACTTCGCTTTACCTTGTTCCAAAGCATAATGCGATTGTGGAAATGACCAATTCCAAACCTCATTAGAATACTCTACATAAACTTTCAGCTTTGGATCTACACTATCTTTTACCCTGTTAGCAAAGTTAGTCATATATTCATCAGTAGCCTGATGCGGCATATTAAACCAGGGTTCTTCTTGGACTTTGTTAGCTAACTTCACCATAACTTCTATGGGAACATTTCCTCTGTAAGCATAGGATGCGCTCTCTGGTTTAGGTCGGTTTGACCAGTCTTTTTGTTCCGAACCATTTGTCCCCATCCAGTCCATAAAACGCAAAACTCTAAATTTTTTAATCTTGTCTATAAACAGCGGATTAAATATTTCACCGCTTTGATAAAGCTGTTCATCTTGGGCACGAACAACTTTAATATTGCGGATATAGTTCCCTGTTTTATTGGGATCGGTAGCAGTAATTGTCATCATTATGCCTCCGCCTTGTGTGGCATCGACATTAATGATATCCCTCCCTGGTTTCGACGCAGCCTCATCTTTTTTTGCATCGTAGGTATATTCGATCGCACCCTCACCCTCATAACTAACAATATATTGCCCTGAAGGATAGCGATTGGGGATTTCCCTAAGTAATAGCGTACTTACCCTAGTATATTTAGGAGCATCTTCGAGTGATGGGAGAGACTTCACCCACCCATTTTCATCAAGATTTAAAAGATTATACTCCTCTGTATCCCATTCACCTTTACAGTTTGGTTGTCCGCTGACGCATTGAGTTATCCATTTTCTAGAAGATTTGAAAACATCTAAAAAGGGTAATTGTGTGGAGTAGTCAGCAATACCGTTAAGCCCAACTCCTAAAGAAGAGCGAGAATTTGATGTATTTTGTACATCTGCACGCACCGCTACTGTGTTATTTACTTGCCGTACTGGTGTAGGAGGAGCAATATTAGTTGTTAAAGCCCAACATCCGGGAATAAAAATGACAAAAATTAATAAACCCAGCACAAAGCCCAGAGCTTTTTTGTTCGATCTGATACTTAATCGAGACATAAATTTGACTAATTTGATTTTTTTTAGGTAAAATCGTAGCGGGTGAAGCAGTTTTAATTGTGATATTTTATCAAAAAGTTCCTTCTCAAACTATCAGCTATAAGATTATTAACATTTTGGCCTCTCTGTGGAGGGGCGAGATCCCTTTCTGTCCCCAAGTGCGATCGCCCATCTAACCGTCTTTATCCAAATCTTCTTTTTTCGGAGTTTCCGCAGTTGAGGGGAATTCTAGTCGAATGTTAATATCAATTGATACTGTACTTTCTTGAAAACCTATATTAACTATTTTTACTAATGCTTCTGTAGGTACAGAATTATGTATTTTAAATTCAGGAGAAGACTGAGTTTTATATCCGGCTTTTTGTAGCCGATCGCAAATATTGCGCCAATTTCCTACAGGTTCGTTAGGTACATCTGCGAGTTTTTTAACATATTGGTATAAAGTTTTACATAAATAAACCTCTGCACTTTTGGAACTCTGAAACAGTTGGCGGGCGATTTCGGCGGGGCTGCAACCGGAAAGCAATCCTCGGAGGTAAAGTTTTTCTGTTTCTGTTAGTCCCCGGCGCGATCGGGGTGAGATTTGCCGTTTAGCTTCTGCAAAAGCTAGGGCGAGGGTCTTTTTCCCACAGTGTGATACTACTTTCAGTGTCGGCATCTATGAGGACTCGTCAAAGTGCGATCGCCCTTATTGTCCGAAAGTGCGATCGCCCTTTTCCCCCAAATAACCAAAAGGGCGATCGCCTTTCCCATCCCGAATCCCAAAGGGCGATCGCCATTCCTTAAGTTAAAATATAACTTGTCAGATTAGATAATATAACTTATCAGATTCAGAAAGGACAAGTTATGCCTGTAAACTGGAGAGAACATATCGTTAGTACCCCCGACGTACTTCGAGGTAAACCAAGAATCAAAGGGACTAGAATTCCCGTTAGCCTGATTTTAGGATATTTAGCATCAAATAACACTGTAGAACAAATCATCGACGAGTTTCCAGATATCACCAAAGAACAGATAGCTGCTTGTCTTGATTATGCTCGCGATTTGTCGGATTTTGAAACAGTTGCCTAATGAGTTTAAGATTGTTCATCGATCAATGCGTTCCTAAGTCTATTATTCAAATCCTTCGTGATACCGAGCATGAAGTTTTTGTATTGGGAGATTACATTGCAATTGAATCTCCAGATATTATTGTCATTGCCAAAGCTCAGGAATTAAATGCCATACTTGTTTCTATCAATGGAGACTTCGCAGATATTGTGACTTATCCGCCAAGTTCATATCAAGGAATCATTTCTATTCAACTGAGAAATCACCCTGAAATTATTCCTCAGTTGATGGCAAGGCTGACAGAATACTTATCATTGCACGATAGTGAGGAGCATTATCGAGGTAAATTACTACTGGTAGAAGTTTACAGAATTCGCATTCGAGAGTAAAAATTGATAGCGAGATCCCTTTTCCCCAAAATAACCAAAAGTACGATCGCCCTTTTTTCCCAAAGTGCGATCGCTAATCTTTCAATAGACGCTCAATTTACACATATAAAAGCTGATTGGCGATTTCATCAGCCGTTAACGTATTCAACAGAATAGCAACCCGTTGGACAATTTCATAGGCGTTCTTTTGAGGAGTCACAATTATCCCAGAATGTTCCCGTCCTTCTGTCATATATTCTAGGTGTAATCGCTCAAAATCCACGCGATTATGAGTGAGCAAACATCTATCAACAGATGCAGCATAAGCCAATTGTTGGGTATCAAATTGACTCAACATTCCCTGTTCGCTCGTTGTCGTCACATCAAAACCCCTAGCCCGAAGCAAAGTAGCTACCAGCCTAGAAACATCTTCATCTGTATGAATAGTTGCAAATAGTTTCACGGTTTTTTCATGGCAGCTTTAACAGCAGGATGAATCAATTCTTCAGGAATTCGATTCCGCTCAATATAAGTATTTATTTCTTCTTGGTTATCCAAATAAAAGCTCAGTGCGTCAAAAATTTGAGCTAATTTCAGATGAGGTAAGTGCATCGGGATTTCTTCAGGAGTGATACCCAAACGCCACAATTCCACGATCGCACGAACGGAAGTTCTCGTTCCTGCGATAATTGGTTCCCCTTGCAAGATTTCAGGGTGACGTGCGACATAACGTGAAGCAGATTGTGTAGTCATGATAGATTAACCGGACACATCGATCTTGATTATAACTTACCCTAAAACTCGGTTTTGTTGATGACACTTTAACATCACCTACTTTTCATTATCGTAGTTAATAGTACCAAACAATTCCATTACTTTTAGTTGTTTGCGACGTTGGATGTACTCGCGTAAAGCCGCTTCGATTAATGTAGTAGGTGTTGGATGGTTACTCAAATCAAGGGCTTCTTGAAGGATAGTTTTGTCAATTTCGAGCGTAGTTACCATATATTTTCCTCGTGCAAGTAGGGTATCACGCAATTGCCACCGAACAATGCTGTAATTTTAGTGTAGCACTGAAACTCTATCAATGGGCGATCGCTTTTTGCATTAAGTTCGCGGGAGAATGAAAAGCCTGTTTAGCTTGCGTAAGTCAGGCAAGTCTTTATGAGGACTTCTCAAATCTCGATCGCGATTTGAAAGTTTTGATTGCAGTCGGCATCCCGCGTCATTTATTTAAAATACTGACTGACAACGATGACATCGATTTAAAGTCTGTAACGCAATATCTCAAAGCAGTCTGATAATGTCTTGAGTCTAGCGCAATTGTTCTTTTTCCCAAAGTACGCGCGTGCGTAGCTATCCCGTAGGGAATCGCCCTTTTTTCCAAAAGTGCGATCGCCCTATAATTTCAGCATGGCAACCACTGTCAACTTCAACAGAGCGATCGGTATAATTAAAAAATCAACATCAAATACAGTCAATTAATGCCATGATTGCTAATTTGCCCATCAAGCTGCCTAACTTACCCAACAGCTTGCCCAGCGAAGGTTCTGTCCGCATTGAGTTGGTCAACGGACTCTTAATATTTAGCGCTTCTATTCAAACCCAGGAACGAATTCAAACTTTAACAGCTCAACAACAAGCATCAAATCTCACTCTCGAAGAACAAACAGAATTGGATGGATATCGAGAATTGATTAGCTATCTAAATTTGGTAAATGAAACCATGAAAAATACTTTTCTATATCCTTTGCGAGGCACTGTCATTGGCTATGATGAGCCGTTTGAACCTGCGGTTTTCTTGGAAGATTGGGAAGTGTTACAATGATTGTACTAGATACTCATATATGGGTTTGGTGGGTTGACGATAACACACGACTGACTCAGAAACATCGGGACTGGATACAACAATATCAATCTCAAGGTTTAGGAATCAGCATCATTTCTTGTTGGGAGGTTGCTAAATTAGTAGAAATGGGAAGACTTACGTTGTCCGTTACAGTTGATGAGTAGTTAAAACAAGCTTTGGCTTATCCCGGAGTGCAGCTACTCGAACTCACCATTCCCATCATTGTCGAGTCAACTAAACTCACAGGTTTTCACCGCGATCCAGCAGATCGAATCATTGTGGCAACTGCGAGGATTTGTGGGTGTCCCTTACTAACTGCTGATGCAAAAATTCTGGCATATCCTGATGTACAGACTCTTCAGTGACAGGTAAAAAATGCCTTAAGACGAATCTTTCGGTTGCGTTAGTCAGGCAAGTCGGCATCTACGAAGACTCGTCAAAGCCCGATCGCCCTCTCGAAGCTTTGATTGTGGCCGACATCCCTTGTCGTCTATTTAATAGGACTTACCCATGAGGCCCAGAAACCGGGTTTTTTATCAAAATACTTCGTTGTAGCCTGCAAATTCGGTAAAAAACCCGGTTTCTTTAGTCGGAGTGCATCAGTCTTGTCGGATAATGTTTTGGGTGTAACGCAATTGTTCTTTTCCCCAAAGGGCGTGAAGCGGAGCTATCCCGTAGGGAATCGCCCTTACATCCCCAATTGTCAAAAAGTGCATGAAGCGGAGCTATCCCGTAGGGAATCGCCCCTACATGAATTATTCAAACTAACTCCGACACACTCAGCCGCCCTTCGACGGATTCCTACTCATCTAGCTCATTAAATTTTTTATCCACTTTTTTCCCTTAAAACTAATTGATGAGTTGAAGACCATGCAGTGAATATATATAGCGCTTTTTGCTGCTCATTTCTGTCATAAGATAGTTTCATTGTTTTGCCATCAATGAAGGGCAATCGCGTTTAGTTCTAATTCCCAGACGATCGCATTTACCCAACTCAAAAAACATTCTTGAAACTGCTGCGGTTCAATTCGGGCAAATAAGGAGACTAAACCTGTCATGAGATGGTATATTCGGTAATTCTAGAAAGCTTTTGAACCATTCATATTTGGCGTTCCCATAGGCTTATCTTGCCACCCATCCGTCGGCACCGCGTCTGGATACCTAGAATCGCGATCGATCTAATATCTTTGAGCAAATCTTCTTTACTTTTTTCTATTCTTAGGTCGTTCAATGTGGAAAAACTAAAAAAAAATGGTATTTAAAATATACACTTTTGGCAATGAATTTATGTGTTTGTTTTTGTTGCCAAGTTACAGCTTTACTAAAACCTCTTGCCCTCCATCACAATCCTGAACTACAATAAAGTACATAAAAAATTAGTCGGATATAACTGTAGCATATTTTGGGTTAAAGTTAAGATTAGTTTACCCTGAATCTAAAATCTAAAATCTAAAATCTAAAATCGTATGACTGATTATAAAGGCGACCGACAAACTAGCAATTTAGCAGCTATTAACCAACAAATCAATTGGCTTCAGCAACAGCCAGACGGCTTCCTATTTCAACAAAACTCCGGCGCCAACTGCATCGCCGTAAAAAAAATAAACTCAGTCCTCTTACTGCTGTTAGCAGACAGAGAAACCTTAATCACAAATGTAGCTCAATCAATCCTAGACCTCAACAATCCACTAAATTTAATCTTTCCCTATTCCCGATCCGTGCTGCTAGCATTAGTCTGGAAAACTCACCCAAAAAGAATCTATGTAATTGGATTTGGTGGCGGCACCCTCCCCAGAATTTTCCACCACTATTTCCCTAACGCGATAGTCGAATGTACAGATATTGACCAAAAAATAGTCGAAGTAGCTCAAAAATTTTTTGCCATTCAATTCGACGACAGACTCAAAGTAGCCATTCAAGACGGGCGCGAATATCTAGCCCAACAAGATTCCACAGTAAAAAACGATATAATTATCGTGGATGCTGGTTTTGGCAGCGGCTATATGCCCTATAAATTGGTGACACAAGAATTTTACCAACTGTGCAAAACTCGCTTGTCAAGCGCAGGTGTTCTAGTTGTCCACCTGTTCCACAAACAAGAGTTTAATGCGGCAGCGGTGAAAACAATTCAAACTGTGTTCGCACAAGTTTATATATCCAATTTAGAAACCGGCAACAGCGTTGTCATTGCGACTAATGCTCCCGATTTAGCTAAAAATGAAATTTTCTTGAAAGCAGAACTTATTCAAGATTTCCACAATTTAGGATTTTCCTTAATAGAAATGTCGCTCCAGCTAAAAAAAGTAGCCCAATTGCCGGAATGGGTGAAAATTTGGGAAACGCTGCCAATTTTTACAGATGCTGAAATACCCGCCGGATATTTGGACTGATAAATATACACAATTAGGGCTGTTAAGGGAATCCCACAAAAAACTCTAATTGTAGGGTGTTTATGGGGGCACGATCGGGCTGTAGAGTGTTTAGGGGCGCACCATCGCTATGCCTTTAGCAAATCCCAATCACTCAACAGTTGATACTAGGAAACATCCCTCTCAAAAATACTTGACAGTGAAAATCTGGCGGTGTATTATAGAAGTAGTGCAAACAAGTAAAACCATGAGACTAAAAAGTTGGGAGTCTCCCCGCAGCGAGGGTAGAAACTCCAAAGGTAAAGGCGGCTCAGCCAGGGCTCGGCAACTCAAAAAGCAACAGCAAACTCTGCGAAAACAGTTAAAAGCTCAACACGATCGACAAAATCACCCACAAAACCACCAACAAAACCATCAAGGGAAGGAAACCCATAATTCCTTCCCTTTTTTTGTATCTTTCCGCTGCTCAATCCCGCTGAATGTTCGGACAAATCGTGCTAGTAATGCTCGCCTGCGAGGGTTGCTCTTGCCAGCACTTGAGAATGCCTTGCAACTCCCTCTTCAAAGTTTCTAAGGCTGCAATTTGCACGGAAATTTCCTCTACTTTAGCCGTTAGATGCTGCTTCGCTTCAGAACAAGGCAACTCTCCCCGATCGCGAACTTGTAAAATATCCTTAATCTCATGAAGGCTCAAACCCAGAGCCTGAGAGCGTTTAATAAACGCCAACCTGTTGAATACCGTTTCGCCAAACAAGCGATAACCCGCGGGCGATCGCTCCACAGCAGGAGACAGCAAGCCCATCTCCTCATAGTAGCGAACAGTTTTCACCGACAAACCACTACAGGCAGCTACAGAGCCAATTTTGTACAGTTTCTCGGCAACAGAAATATTCATAAACTCAGCATCTAAGATCGAAAGACTTTCTTGCCCTCTCTTTTAGTGCCTCAGATCCAGGGAGTCGATCGGCACATCGCCCAGTCACCATTGCCCGGTAATCTTAATAAGGAGGATTTTTTTTAGACACATTAAGCACGGGCAACTGAGGTCTAGAAGACTGAGGAGGAAGATAGTATTCGGGAGCAGGTGCGGGTTGTTCGGCTCCAGAGCGGTAAATTTGCCACCAGCGGAGAGCCATCGCCACCCCAGCGGTGCCAAGCCCAAAAGCCAATAAAGAGCCGCTCGCACCCATGCTGCCGATGGCTGCATCGACAACGCCCACTGTCACAACAAAGCTGGTAATTGGCTCTTTACGGTAAGCTGACCTCAAAAGTCGCGTCCACGAAGCATTCATTTGGTTTTACTCTGTTCTATATTTATTTACAATCTGCTATACAAAACTTGGCTAAACTTATCTCAGTTTCACCATTCAACTAGAAGTATTTTCTAGAGGGTCTGATTCCTGCTTCTGCCAAGGGAGTCGGCTCCTACTTGTCCACAGGCGTAAATTCGGGTGTAGCCCACCCTATTTTTTTAGTCAGTACAACTATTCTTTTTGAAGCTTTTAGCCATTGTTGAACCATTATTTTCAACCCATTTAACGAATCGTGGTATCCCGTTCGACCTTGTTATAGGCTGGTCAGTCTTAAATCGACCGTGGTTTACAAACCAGAAAATTTTTGCCTTGGTTTTCGGCATTATCCTGAGAATCTTACATAAAACGGAGCGCCTGTCAATATGGTCGCCATAATTCGCTTGAGGGCAAGTTTAATAAAGCATTAAGCGATTAGATCCATCTCTAAAACTTAGAGTTGGCGGAACGATCGGGATTTCTAGCTCAAAGACTAGCTTCACCTAAATTAATCTTCTCGCCTGTGGGGAATTGTACGGGAGCGAGGCAAAATTGCCAAGCTTGTCAAATCAAAATTCCACCCCATATATACCTCCAAAAGCCAGCTATTGCATTCGGGAACAGAACTCTCTCGGCAGAAAAGTCGCTGGGCTTGTTTGTAATTAATATTTTAATCAATTCCCGAATTTGTCGCGGTCAGCAGAAGTGACACCCGCTGCCGTTCGAGTCAAGACAAAGTGTGAGGCTGACCGCGCCATTGCTAAAATTAGTTGAGACCCAACCAGGACAGCAAGCCCTGGCCTGTGACATACTCGATAATTAAAGTTAGAGAAAAACCGATCATCGCGGCTCGACCGTTAAGGCGTTCCGCGTAGCTGTTGAAGCCAAACTTTGGCTGTTCCAGTTTGGGAGTGACGGTGGGTTGTAGTTGTGTCATTGCTTTGGGTACCTGGCGATCGACGCTATTCAAATGTGAAATCCAATGTTAGTTACAAATCTTAAACATTGCTACTTCTATTATAAAGAGGGTTAACCGCCGTCAACCGTCCCCGAAGAGAAAAAACTGCTGCCAACTAATGCCAATTAATTATACCCGCTCAAAATATGACTAATCAGTTAGATAACGATAAGCTTCCTGTCGCCGTACAGCGAGTAGCCTTTGCCCTTCGTACAACAGGCTGGGTTTGCTTCTGGGTACAGTTAGTGCTAGCGGTGGTAGCGGGGATCATTTTGCTCTTTGCCATCCCCTTCGCCCTCCCCAGCACTACCGTCGCTGGGCGTTCAACCAGTGCCGGCACCGGCGGGGGCGTATTTTTTGCCATTTGCGGGCTAGCCGTACTCGCTTACAGCGTATATCGCTCTTTCCGCTTCACCCGTTTGTCGAGACAACTGCGATCGCCCGGTAACGCAGCCCGCCCCAAAAAAGCAGACACCATCAAAGAGGTGCGGCTGGCACTGATGAGCAACTTGTCAGGAATGATCCTGACGCTGATCGGCGCAGAAGCCATCAGCGGCACGCTTTTAGCCAAATCTCTAGCTCAGCCGCAAGCCTTGTTCGGTGCCGCAGTCGATGTGGGCAGATTTATTCAGCCCCTAGATATATTTGTGGTACTCGCCAATACTCACGCCACTGTTGCCCATTTTGTCGGGATTTTCGGGGCTCTTTGGTTGCTCGATCGCATCCACAAGCAATAGACAATTGGTAAGTGGGAATTGCGCCTCTCCCACTCTCCCTCACACTCCCACTCTCTCCCAACCGACATCCGGAATCACTGCCAACCTGTCGAAGAACGTACTCAGATACCTTCTACCACGACAACACGAACATCATGGCACTGAAACCCGAAGCTTATTTTGGGGTGACAGATCACCCAACTATTGAAATTTCTCAAGAAAGTTTTCGTTCTGTCCTAGGTCAAATAGAAGCTGAGCTCCTCTGTAGCGACACCTACAGCCACGCTCTAGCTAGCCTGCAAACAATGTTGGGCGAAGCAGCGTCGGCTGCCGAAATTTTAATTAGAGCAGTTAGCAGAGAAGCCGTCAAGCTCGCATTCGATCGATTTCCCAAACAGAACAAAATTGAAGCGCAAGTAGCTCAAGAGAGCGTTACTGCTGTAAGTCCCGCTATTGAGACGGTGACAGAAATTCAAGAATTGGAGCCACCAGTAACTGCTCCTGTCTTCTATTGGCGCAGCGCTACTGCGGAAGCGCCCCCCCAAACCGAGTCCGACACAGAAGAAAATTCCGATCGAGACTATAACACTGAAGACAGCAAACAAGCGCCCCAAGACGAAATTAAAGTCGAGTCAGGTTCACCGGCAACTGTCGCCGTCCCCGGAAAATCCTTCCCAGGGTTCGGTTTTCCCAAAAAGCCGAAAAAACTCACCAAGGAAGAAGCAGCAGCTTTAGCCGTTCAACAGCGAGAAGAGTGCCTGCGGGAGTTGGGTAAAGAATTGCGTAAGGGACGGCAAATTCGCTCCCTATCCCTGCTGCAACTCCACAGTCAAACTCTCGTGCCGCTGCACCACATCGAATCGATCGAAAATGGGGAAATCGACAAACTGCCCCAAGATATTTACGTTAGAGGTTTTATCCGCAGACTTGGCGACGCCTTGGGACTAGACGGTAGCGCTATGGCGAATGCTTTGCCCAAACCCGCTCCGACTCCAATTCCCAGTATGTATGTGTCTGTTTCCGATTCCGACTCAGGCGAAGGCTTTCAAATGCGTCCGGTGCATTTGTACATCGGCTACACCGCTTTGATGGCTGGGGCTGTAGGGGGTTTGGGTTGGCTGTCGCAGCAACCCGTGGTGCCAGGAGCACAGGCAGTACCTCCAACGCAGGTGACACCGCCAGCCTCAGTTGCACCCGCTCAGAAGACTTCAGAAAAAGCACCTCAACCGGGCTTGAAGAAGTCTCAGAGTCACGGCGGAATGATTGTGGGGGCTGACATGGCGCCGCCGGAGGTGATTTTTGGTTAGTGTGTGTCGGGCGAGCGCTCTCGTCCGACAACTCTCTTGGCGCAGGTGAACTCGGAAACCGGGTTTCCGAGTTCACCTGCATGCGGATACTTGCTTGAAGAAATAAGTCAAGAAGAGCAATTACGGTTGAGATTTTAGTTCAATCCCCGCTTTTCATCCATCTGTAGAGTCTATTCTAAAATCTAAAATCTAAAATCTAAAATCTAAAATCGCCCGCCCGTGTACCCAAAGTGATTTTTCAACTGCATCAGGAAACCCGATATGTGCGATAAACTATCTATTTGACCACTCCTAAAAGAGGTTGCCAATAAGATGAGTTCCCCAGCCACCGCTGCTTTCTCCGATCTCGATCCGCTATCGACTCACTCGCCAACAGTCACGAGTTTGGCGGCACCAGACAGTGCTTTGGTAACGGCGGCTCAACTGCCACAAGCATCTTGGACAATAGAAGATAGTGAGAAACTCTACCGAATTCAAGGTTGGGGCGAACCGTATTTTTCGATCAATGCAGCCGGTCACGTTACAGTCTCTCCCAAGGGCGATCGCGGCGGTTCCCTCGATTTGTGCGAACTGGTAGAATCCCTGAAACAGCGAAATTTGGCTTTGCCGCTGCTGATTCGATTTTCTGATATTTTGGAAGACAGGATCGAGCGCTTAAATTCGTGTTTTGCCAGAGCGATCGCTCGCTACAATTACAAAAATGTCTATCGCGGTGTCTTTCCAGTAAAATGCAACCAGCACCGACAATTAATTGAAGATTTGGTGCGTTTCGGTCAACCCCATCACTTCGGACTGGAAGCCGGATCGAAACCGGAATTAATGATAGCTTTGGCGACCTTAAAAAACCCAGGCGCTTTATTAATTTGCAACGGTTACAAAGACCGCGAATACATCGAAACTGCTATTTTGGCGCAGCGGCTAGGGCAAACTTCCGTAATTGTGTTAGAGCAAATAGAGGAAGTAGAACTCGCAATCGCCGCGAGCAAAGCATTAGGAATTCAACCGATTTTGGGAGTGCGAGCAAAACTAACTACCACAGGCGTTGGCCGCTGGGGAGGTTCCACGGGCGATCGGGCAAAATTTGGCTTGACAATTCCTGAAATTATCCGTGCAGTCGGCGAACTAGAAAAAGCTGGAATGCTTGATTGTTTGCAGTTACTGCACTTCCACATCGGCTCTCAAATTTCCTCAATTAGTGTCATCAAAGATGCCATTCGAGAAGCCAGCCACATTTATGTAGAATTAGCTAAATTGGGAGCTAATATGAACTACTTGGACGTAGGCGGTGGACTCGGCGTTGACTACGACGGGTCTAAAACAAACTTCCACGCTTCCAAAAACTACAATATGCAAAACTACGCTAACGACGTAGTAGCGGGAGTGAAAGATGCCTGCGACGAGCGCAAAATCCCGGTTCCAATTATCATTAGCGAAAGCGGGCGGGCGATCGCTTCTCACCAATCAGTGTTAGTGTTTGACGTACTCGGTACTAGCGATGTCCCCAGAGAAGTACCAGAACCAGTAGATGAAAACGCGCACCAAATTCCGCGCAATCTCTACGAAATTTACCAATCTATCAGTCCCGAAAATTACCAAGAAGTTTATCACGATGCTATCCAATTCAAAGAAGAAGCAGTCAGTTTATTTAACTTAGGCTATTTGGGAATTGCGGAACGGGCAAAAACCGAACAGTTGTACTGGGCTTGCTGCGATAAAATACAGGCGATCGCGCGGAAAAAAGAATATGTATCTGATGATTTGGAAGACTTAGAAAAGGTGATGGCGTCCATTTATTACATCAACTTATCTGTTTTCCAGTCAGTACCGGACAGTTGGGCAATTAACCAATTGTTCCCAATTATGCCAATTAACCGACTCGACGAAGAACCAACTCAACGCGGTATTTTAGCCGATCTTACCTGCGACAGCGACGGCAAAATCGACCAATTCATCGATTTGCGAGATGTGAAATCGGTTTTGGAACTGCATACTCTCAAACCTGGAGAACCTTACTATTTGGCGCTATTTTTGGGAGGTGCTTATCAAGAAATTATGGGCAACCTTCACAACTTATTCGGCGATGCTAATGCAGTTCACATTCAGCTAACACCTTCTGGCTATCATATCGAACACGTTGTGAAAGGAGACACTATGAAAGAAGTTCTCAGCTACGTACAGTACGATTCAGAAAATTTGGTTGAAAGCATCCGCCGTCAGACAGAAGCAGCTTTGCAGCAAAATAAGATTACTCTTTCCGAAGCCCAACTTTTGCTGCAAAATTACGAGCGGAGTCTCAGCCAATATACTTATCTTCAGTCTTAAAATGTAGGGTGCAACTGAGATGTTGCACCACTGTCAATAAGCCTTTTATGAACAGGCTTTTCGGCCTGTGAAGCGAGAAAATCTACTTTTTGTGGAACAGGCCGGAAAGCCTGTTCTTGAGAATAGTGGAAGATGTGAGGTGCAACCTAAGCAGATTACCCGAATTGAAAGCTGAGATCGTAAATGTAAAAGTAGGGTGCGCCTAGCGCACCTTACCTTGAGTAATTAGCAATTGCCAATTAGCAATTAGCAATTATGCACCATGACCGAGAATTTCAGATATCGCCCGCCGCTCTTCTCCGTGTTGAGTGGGTAAAACTTGGCGAGCGTCAGTAATCAGCCAATCGAGAGCCGCCGCTTGCAAATCGATCGCAGCCCCGGTTTTATCAACGCAATAGCGCCCGAACACCAGTTTGTCAACCAACCGCACCTCCGGGCCCAAACGGGAATACTCAAAAATCACGCTGTTTTCCACAGTGGCACCACTGCAAAGCCAGCAATTTGGGCCGATCATTGTCGGCCCGACAATTTTTGCTCCATCCTCAACAATCGTCATCCCCCCTATGTAAACAGGCCCAGTAATATCAACTTTATCCCAGTTAACAGCTACATTCAAACCAGCGTAAATGCCGGGGCGCACTTCAATTCCCGGAATCGAAACATTTTTAACTTGTCCCAGCAGCACGCTCTGAATTGCCCGCCAATAGTCAGGAACTTTGCCGATATCCACCCACTCAAAGTCCATGCTAATCCCGTAAAAAGGCGCGCCTTCTGCTACTAGCTTGGGAAATAACTGCGAACCGATATCGTATTCCTGGCCCGAAGGGATGTATTTGAATATTTCCGGTTCAAAAATATAAATACCAGTGTTAATGTCGGTACTCAGAGCTTCCTCTACAGAAGGTTTTTCTTGGAAATCTTTAATTTTGCCAGACTCGTCTGTTACCACCACTCCATAACTGGGAACTTCCTCGCGGGGAACCGATTTCATAACAATAGTAGCGATCGCCCCTTTTTCCCGGTGCCACTTCACAGCAGCAGTCAAGTCCAAGTCAATCAAAGCGTCGCCGCACAGCACCACAAAAGTATCGTCAAAAAACGGCGAGAAGTCCTGAATTCGTTTCATGCCACCAGCCGAACCGACAGCCTCTCCAATCATTTCTCCGTCCTCAATTCGCCCTTCAAAAGAATAGGCAATTTGTACCCCAAACTTTTGACCGTCGCGGAAGTAGTTTTCAATCACGTCTGCCAGGTGGGAAACATTAACCATAATCTGGTCAAATCCGTGCTGGCGGAGCAATTCAACCAAAAACTCCATCACTGGCTTTTGCAGGATGGGAATCATCGGTTTGGGTATTGTCTGAGTAATAGGACGGACGCGAGTGCCTTTACCGGCCGCCAGAATCATCGCTTTCATTATTAACTTCCTCAACCCTCTGTTAACTGATATCAACTGAACAATTAGATGCTAGCGGTTGCGATCGTCGAATCGATCGATCGCAGCAAAATCCTGACCTGTTTATAGGCGGCATCGTACCAGGCTATAAATCATTTATTCCGAATTTACCTGGATTTAAGAAACCAGGTATCGGGAACCAGCAATAATTTCACACTCCCGCTTTCCGCATTCGGGACTCAGCAACAGAATGCCAGATAGCGAGATTCTGCCTAGAATCTTAACCGACGCAGTAGCATAGTTATTAGTTTCCCCCGACAACCTAATACCCTGCAAGCTCAAAGCGCGCGGATTTTGAGGTCTTGGTAAAACTCCTCTTGAAGCAACTCTACTTTAGACTGAGCCGATAGCAGCAACAACGCCCAAAAAATACCTACGCGGTCATGATTTGGCAAGTGAACTTCGCCAGTCGATACCGGGTGTTCTGGGTTGACAGAGGAGTGCAAATCCTTATGATGCCAGAGCTCTAGCAAGTTGTCCAAGTCCAGCCAACCCTCGTCAATTTCAGCGCCCCGCTGAGCCAGAAACCGTTCGAGTTCACTAGCAGTTTCTACGAGATTTTCTTGGTGAGCTAGCTCAAAGATAGCTTGGGCTGCTTGCGATCGCATTTTTGAGGTAGGGCGGCGCCGGGGGGTAACTGTCTGCTGCTCCATTGCTGCTTTCATTAGCTGCAACTGCTCAATCAGTTCTGGGAGAGTCACCGGGCGTTTTTGCGGTAGTTGAGCTACACCGCGACGGCGCAATTGCCGTTCTAAATGCTGCGGCAAGTGTCGCCCGCCTGAGTGTTCTGCGTCTTCTACTGCCGGCTCGTCGGCGTCGGGATTCGCGGGGGGTTCTGAGAGAACGATACTTTCTGCTTTGAGCAACACCAGCATTGAAGCGTACAAAAACGCTTGGCCGGAGTGGGACAAATCGGAGAAATCCTTACTCTGATCTGCATCGCAGGCGTTCGTAAGCTTGCTCAGACATCGATCGAACACTTCAATTACCTTAACGTCCCAAGGATCGATTTCTCCCCGTTCGGCTAAGTCAATTAAAATTGCGATCCCCTCGGAAATCGTTTCTAAGCCATCTTGGTCTCGGGAAACGGCCATTCTATTTTAGATTTTAGATTTTAGATTTTAGATTCTAGATTTTAGATTTTAGATTTTGCCTCTGGGAAAACGAGAGAGCATATCAAGTTAATTGGCGGTTATTTCAGCAGTTGTGCCCTCTATGGCAGCTATTTCTAAACCTATCGGTTCTGCACTTTCTAACAAAGGTTGTTTGGCTTCTACTTCGGCTTTATAGCGTTCAAGATTTTGTTCTAATTCCTGAATCCGCTGCTCTTTTTCGCGAACTTGGCGGACTTGCTGGCGCAACGCGAGGGTTCGCTGCATTCTCGACCACAGACTGAACAGCCACGCTAGTGTTGCCCCTAATCCAGTCGCTACAATTAGTTCTACGCACAGCGGAGCTTTAACTTGGACGCCTTGGATAACTTGAATCGCGACTGGCTGTGTATTTTCAATGCTGAATAATACTAGAGCCAAGCAAATCAGAAAGATGAAGAAGAAATTTAGCGATCGCATTTTCTCTGTTCCTAATTCTCACTTCAGGTTAAGCAAATTATTTACCATTTGTCAACTGTTTTTTGACAGATATTATCACTTTTTTTTGATAAGATAAAATCGGGTCAATTAACCATAATATCCGGGGAGGGGCGGGTTTATTGGAGTTTTGAGAGTTGAGTGAAGATATTGGTTAACCCGCCCCTGCACGAGATATCCTGTTTAGGTTTGACCGATGTTTTGTGCTTTCTTGCCGCTTAAGAGTGCTGGCAATATTCGATATTTCAAAGCAAGGCCCGCGGCTACAAATAAGGCAATAATCAGCGCCCCAATTCCTACGGGACTGGGAATCCAGAACATCGCCTCCAAATAGTTAACTTCTCCGGGTTTGAGCTTCCAAACTAACTGCTTTCCCTGCTGATAGCTTTCGGGAACCAGCGCACCGGCGACAGTTTCAATACTTTCGGCACCCCAAGGCGTGTTCAAGCTAAAGTCTAGCTCCAAAAGTCCCCCCGGACTCAGCAGCAGACTGCCATTAGAAGAAAGCAGTGAAAGAGAGCGCAAATCCAATTCCAAACTCAACCGATTTCGCAGCACCAATAACAAATTATTCTGCTTGACACTAAGGTGAGATTCAAACTTCGGCAAATCGGTTTCTAGCGGACTTGCAACCCGAGATTTTGCGGTTGGTGCGATCGGATTGTAAAATTGGTTGAACTTGTCTTGCAACTCGGCTCCATTATTGAAAGGAATCCTCACTAGAACTTCTGTGGGGGAAACCCGTTTAGTTTTTCCGTCCAGCAACCTCACCCGGCGTTCTACGCTTTTCAACCATTCTGCAACAGTTTCGCTGCTGAAGCTCGTTAACCTTTCCCCCAGTTTAATGTGCTGCACGATTTCGCCGCGAGTTTGACTCTCAAAGTTGACCCCGACATCGTACTGAACGCATCCAGTCACTAGAGTTAAAAGGCAAAAAACCAAAGGTAAAAGAAACAAGAAGTGCTTTCTTCTTTTCCCAATTTCATCCTTGACAATTTCCTGTTTCATATTACCTTTTTTTCCTATTTTTACCTATTTAGCTGGTTAACTTATTTAGTCGTGGAGGCAGAAACCGGGTTTTTTACAAAAATACTGAATTTGAGCCTTTAACACTGGTAAAAAACCCGGTTTCTTTGGTACTTATGCGTCCAGGATTATTATTGCCTCGAAGCTACACCCAAATGTTGAAAGAGCATACTCGGCAAATAGGCTGCACCGCCTACCCATTCGGCTTCGCTGCTCAAATCTGCCAAATTTTTAAAGGCTTCAAAAATGCTGCCTGCCACCATTGTATTCTTGACGCGACCCACAATTTTGCCTTTTTCTACTTTATAGCCTAAGTCCAAATTGACCGAAAATTCGCCAGCTAACTGATTGGACTGACCGGCACCTAAAACCTGCTCTACTATTAGACCTTCGTCCATGCTAGCAATCAAGTCTTGAGTGGCGGTATTTCCTGGGGAAATGCAAAAGTTAGTCAAATCAGGGCCGGGGCGAGACAATCCGCCACGAAAACCGTTGCCAGTCGATCGTACACCAGCGCGAGCCGCCCACCTGCGATCCCAATAAAATCCGGTGACAGTACCTTTGTCTATCAAGACTTTGCGGGCGGTGGGCGTACCTTCGTCGTCAAAGGGACAAGCAGAAGGGCCTAAAGTGGGGTCTTCAAAAAAGGTAAAGCGTTCGTCAAATAAGGTTTCGCCGATTTTGTCGGCTAGGGGAGAGGCTTTTTGAACTACTGTTTGACCTGAAAGGATGGTATCAAAGAGGCTGCCGAGGGTGCTAGCGGCGGCTCTGGGGGTAAATAATACTGGGTAGGAACCGCTGGTGATGGTGGCTGGATGTTCGGCGAGGCGGTATTTTTCGAGGAGTGATTGGAGGATGCTGTCGGTGTCCAGGGGACGATCGCGCGCTACGTCGTAACTGTATGCTTGCATAAAGTCTTCTCCCTTTACCAAATTGCCAGCAATAGTGCCGCTGACTATTTGGCTGCTTCTTTCAGCATAAACGTCTCGCGTCGTGGCAATTTTCACTCTGCCGCTGCGGACGTGGAAGCCGACATCTACCATAATATCGGGATTGTAGGCGTGAACTTGCTCGATCAGGTTTTTGCCGTTTTCGACTAATTCTTGAGTTGTGGGCGGAGTGTAGGTGGTTTCCGGGCCTTTTAGGTGGAAGTCGGAGGCGAGTTCAAATTCTGCGGGGTCGCCGATTTCGGCTGTTTGAATCGCTGCATCTACTAAATCGTCTATCCGCGTTAAGTCTGTGGAACTAGCAAAACCGATTTTGCCATTGTAAATCAGCCGGAGTGCTACGCCTTGCAGTGCTTTGGTTTGCAGGGATTTGAGGCGATTGTTTTCAAATTCGATGGGGGTGTCTTGACTCGACAGGTAGTATACTTCAGCGGCATCCGCGCGTTGAGATGCCAATTTTAATATCTGTTCTATGGTTGAATCGCTCACAAGAATCGCCTTTTTGGTTTGGTCTTTTCTTTATTTTAGCGATTTAGGGTGTGGCCAGAAACCGGGTTTTTTCCCAGAATATCGATACACCACCGAAAAGCTGCGAAAAACCCGGTTTCTTTAGTCGAAGTGCATCCATCAATCCCCAGCCATCTGCTGAACCATAGCAATAATTTCTCTCACTGTCTCCGCGTCGGGCGATCGCAAATGCTGTAAAATCTCCAAAGATTGCTGTAAATAATTAAACTTAGAAACCGGGTTTTTTCGTGAATCTGCCGGCTACAGCGAAGTATTTCCATAAAAACCCGGTTTCTCGACACCCGCGCCTAAAACTGAAGAGCATTCCTCTATAATTGTAATTCACACTGTTTGAAAACATAGTTAACTGCTGCAAACAGTCGCTCTAAGTCCTGAATTGTATAGAAAATTTTATTTTGAGTAAACCTTTCTAATTTGAGCTTGCCAAACTGCCATATTGCCCCATTAGAAACAATACCAAAGATAGTTTGTTCGGGTTCATTGTTGAGTCGCTGCACGGCGATCATTTCTGCCAAACACTGCCCCCATCCTTCATCAAAGTCGCTCTCTTTCTTGGCTTCAACTAATATGAAATAGGGCTTGTCAAAAACTACTGTGCCGAGGGGTGAGCGCTTCGCCAATATATAATCTGGAATTCCGGACAGATTCTCATTATAGACTAAAGTTTGGTGACTCCAGAGGAGAAAATTACTGCGATAATTTTTCCAAACTTCTTTTAATACAGGATAAATGATATTTTCACAAATGGCGATTTCCGAGTTGTCAAATACTCCCTCATTGAAAATCAATTCTAATTCATTCCGAAAAACTTCGCTGACTGGAAATTCTGTTTCGACAATGAAATTATCCCGCAGGTAATTAATTTGGAATTCTTTGGCGACCGCGCTGATACTTTTATAATTGCTAAAAGGCATTGCTTAACTTCTCTCAGGGCTTATGCAAACAATGGTTTGATATCATGTCGGATCGATTGACTATAATATAGCGACCAGGGCGGGTTTTTGAGATTGTCAATTATTGGCGAGTATTGTTGGTGAACTCGCCCCTACCATATTAGGTAATCGACCGCATATGAAATTAAAAAAATGATTAATAACTAAGAAATAAGCCGCCTAAAATTAGCCCGATCGCAATTAACGCCACCCAGATAAACCTATTATCTTTCGTATTAACCTGACTCAAATCTACAGGCTCTGGTACGACTGGCTTGGGTTTAGCGTACTTGATATCAGCGTTCGGATTGGATTGAAAACTGATTGATTGATTTTCATCTAAAGCTGCCAAATCAGGGATTTTCACCATCCATTCAGGAGGGATAGTGAGTTTGGGAGCTTCGAGAATGAACAGCAAGCGCTTTGCTTGTTGGCGGGTTTCTTGGCGGGGATGGCGGGTGAGCTTGCGGCAAAGCTCGATCGCCCTTTCTGTATTGCCAGAGGCTTCGTAGGCTGTCACTAGCCACATCTGCACCTCACCGCCCAACCGGGAATTTCGATCGACTAAACCGGTAGCTGTTTCTAAACTCTGCACAGCTTGAGCATACCGGCCGCTCTCAAAAGCTACTCTGCCAGCTTGGTACTCAGTTTGAACAATTTCTAACTTTTCTGAACTCACCAGCCGCCACCCAATTGACAAATATTAGTTCCCAAATTCCCCAAACACTAAAATTCGCTGTTGTGTTGCGACATACCCGACTCGTTGTCGCGCTTGGAACCCAGCAATTCTAACTGGTCTACTCTAATTACAGGCTTCGAGCGATTTGCTCCCGTATTCCGGTCTTGCCAGCGCTCGAACCTCAAAGAGCCTGTTACTCCTATTTGAGCGCCTTTGCGAACGTAGTCAGCAGCGACTTGTGCTGTTTTGCCCCAGATTTCCAGATTGAACCAGTCTGGTTGATCGCTGTTTTTGGTTCTGCGATTCACTGCCAGCGTCAACTTGCACAGAACTGTACCCGACTCAAAATACTTCACGTCCGGGTCGCCGCCGACGCGGCCTACTAAAGTCACAACATTAAGACTCATAAACTTTTTTGGGAATGTGGTCGATCGGTGATGTAGTTAAACAGTCCACACGCGCATTAGCCTCCAAACTGAACTTGGAACAACGCTTGTGAGGCTTCATCCTGATTGTACACCCAGTTAGGAGAACATATTGATGGTGGATGATTGGCAAGTCTACGCTCAACCTGAGCTCGACAATGTACATTTCTGACTAGACTCAGGATGAAAAACGTAATAGAATCCACCTCGGTTACACTTTTGTAACAACATTATTGCACACAATAGTATTTTAGTTTTTGGGGGGGGTACGAATCAGTGGGTCTTCTCAATCGATTTTCGTTATCTAGAGATATGGGTATCGACCTCGGTACTGCTAACACGCTCGTTTATGTATCGGGCAAAGGTATTGTTCTGCAGGAACCTTCTGTAGTAGCGATCGACCAAGAGTTAAAAATACCGCTGGCTGTTGGAGAAGAAGCTAAAAAAATGCTCGGCCGCACGCCAGGAAATGTCATAGCACTGCGCCCGCTTCGCGACGGGGTAATCGCAGACTTCGATACGGCAGAACTGATGCTCAAGACTTTTATCCGCAGGGTTCACGAAGGCCGAAGCTTAGTTTCGCCGCGGATCATTATTGGCATCCCCAGCGGTGTCACCGGAGTCGAGAGGCGTGCTGTCATTGAGGCGGCGACTCAGGCCGGTGCTAGAGAAGTACGGTTAATTGATGAACCCATCGCGGCGGCGATCGGGGCTGGACTGCCTGTTGCTGAGGCGACTGGCAATATGATTATAGATATAGGTGGAGGTACGACGGAAGTTGCGGTATTGAGTTTGCAAGGTACGGTGATCAGTGAGTCTGTGCGGGTAGCCGGCGATGAACTCAATGAGGCGATCGTCCAATACATGAAAAAAGTTCACAATTTGGTCATCGGCGAACGCACTGCTGAAGAAATTAAGATTCAGGTAGGTTCTGCATATCCAACTCCAGAGGATGACGATGTAATCATGGAAGTGCGGGGCTTGCACTTACTGTCGGGTTTGCCGCGAACTGTTACTATCAAAGGCCCAGAAATTCGCGAAAGTATGTCGGAACCGCTTTCAGTAATTGTGGAAGCTGTCAAGCGTACTTTGGAACGCACCCCGCCGGAATTAGCAGCAGATATTATTGACAGGGGAATTATGCTGGCTGGTGGTGGCGCGCTGATGAAAGGTTTAGATACTCTGATCAGTCACGAAACAGGAATTGTCACTCACGTGGCAGCCGATCCGCTGTCCTGCGTGGTTTTGGGAACTGGTAGAGTATTGGAAAACAAACAGTTGGAACGAGTTTTCAGCGGGCAGTCGTCGCGTAATATGTAGTTAACAAATTTGGGATTGTGGATTTAGAAATAAATACGGCTGCAATCTCAAATCTAAAATCCTGACTTAACAATTTTAGATTAGTGAAATTATGCTAAAAAATACATTCCGAAAGTGGTGGGATCTGCGGCTGCAAATTGCTCTTTTAGGTTTAGCTGTAACTGCCGCTTGGGGAGTTCGACAAACACAAGGTGCGACAGTATTTGAAGTATACAATTGGGTGACTCGTCCGTTTCACGCCAACGGCTCTGGACAAGAGGAACTCATCTCGGCGCGAACTCAAGAATTGCAAGCCCAACTATTAGAAGCAGAGACTCAAAATCAAAAGCTAAAAGAGCTTTTAGGTTACGTTTCTGCTAAGAAACCTAAAGGGATTGTAGCTCCTATTGTCGGTCGCAGCGCCGACCACTGGTGGCAGCAAGTAACCTTGGGGCGCGGCAGTAACGATGGCATTAAAACAGATTTTACTGTGATGAGCCCGGGCGGTTTAGTAGGCAGAGTTGTCAGCGTTACTCCTAATACTAGCTTGGTGCTGTTAGTCAGCGACGCTACGAGTCAATTGGGTGTGGGAATTACCCGCAGTCGCCACATGGGTTTTATGCGCGGGAAAGGCGGAAATCAGGCGGTGATGGAGTTTTTTGAGAATGTTCCCAATGTCAAGCCTGGGGATGTGGTTTCAACTTCTTCTTACAGTCAGTTGTTCCCTCCTGGTTTGCCGGTGGGAAAAGTGGTTTCGGTGGATATGAATAAAACTCCGGCTCCAGAAGCTGTGGTGGAATTTTCTGCACCGATGAATGCTCTGGAGTGGGCGGTGGTTTACCCCCACTCTAAGCAAGCCGAACCGAAGGATTCCCAGAGTCAATCTTCAGCAGAATCTGAGGGAACACAGCAACAATGAAAGCTTTATCTCGGATGTCTTCGCGATCGCGCCAATTTCTTAACTTCGCAGTTACATTTCTATCTGTGATGCTGTGCATACTGATATTGCCTACTCGGATGCCGGGAATGGAATTGCTGGGAATTGGACCTAACTGGCTGTTAATTTGGTTGGTAGCTTGGAGTATTAAGCGGAAACGTACAGTTTGGGGAGCTGCTAGCATGGGCTTGGTTTTGGGGTTTCTTCAAGATGCGATGACGGCTCCTCATCCAACCCATGCTGTAAGTCTAGTTGTTGTAGGAGTCTTAACAGTTGTTTTGCAGAAAACCTGGTCGATTCCGGCAGATATTGTTGAGAGAGATCCGATTCCGATCGCGTTAATTGTGTTTGGGATGGCGGTGGTAGCGGAAACGGTTATGGGGCTGCAATTTTTTTCTATGGGCGATCGGGCTTTACTGGAAATTTGGAGCTATCACCAGCGAGTGGCTTTGTGTTCTGCTATTCTTAGCAGTCTTTGGGCTCCGGTGATTTATTTTCCGCTCAATCGCTTGTGGGAAATGACCAGGAATGTAGAAAAACCTTAGTCAGTCATTAGTCATTAAACCCGCCCCAGCCAATGTCTCTAGGGGCGGGTTTTACCAACAATATCTAACTAGCCCCAACAATCTATATAAACCCGCCCCCACACAACGGATAACCTACATCAACCTTGACTTTTATCAAATACAAAAAATGTACATTGTGATTTTTGGTTGGGTGGGGGCGGGTGCAAGCAGATTGTTAATTTCAGGCGTGGATGGTTGGTAAAATCCGCCCCTACGGTAGCTATTCCTCACTATAATATCGCCTGTTGCGGCGAACCTAATAAGTGATGAACGGCAATAATCAAGTCGCTGAGAATGAAATTAGGCTGATGCTTTTGCAGTTGATAGCGGCTGCGAATTCCGCAGGTAACGGCAATTGTAGGTATTCCCAATGCTTTTCCTGCGAGGATGTCTGCTTCTGTATCTCCGATCATCCAAGCCGAACCCAGCGATGACTCAAATTCTTCTGCCACTTCAGCCAACAATTCAGTTTTTAAGGCTGTATAGTTGTGATAGGCCGCATCCGCCATCTGAGTTCCCCGAATGCTGGTAAACAGTCTGGCTAAACCGTAATTTTGTAACAGTTGAACGGCTTGATTTCTCGGCCGCAGAGTGACTAAAATCAGCCGCACGCCGCGGGAGTGCAGAAGTCCGATCGCCCATTGCACTCCCGGCTGGATGCGATCTAAGTGCAACAAGTCTGGCTGATTGACAATTTGACTGACGCATCCGAGAAAAACTTGAATTTCTTCTCCCGACAAGCCGGAACTTTTGGCTATTTCAGCATCGGGCACTCGGTTTTGTTTCATTTGCCAAAACTGCTGTTTGCTGAGGATTTGGAGGTTGAGGTTGATTCCCCGATCGAGATAAGCTGCTTGAGTATCGGCCAATCCCTGTTGATAGGTGGCATAGTAGCGATCGGAAACATCGACTATGGGCCCGTCTAAATCGCAAAATACCGTCATCCAGGGGGACGAGTCAGCCTCTGAGGGTAGGTTGTACTGAAGGTTTTCCGAGTCTGGGGCGACAGCAGTTAACATAAAACGTTAAGTAAATCTAGGGAGTTATACATTTCTTGACTGTAGCAAAAAATGTATAAGTTATAATACATAAATTTTAATATTTTTATTAAAAAAACCTATGAGTTTTTTGAGGATGGGGTTCGATAAAGGCGATCGAGCCTGCGCGTCGATAAAATTCAGAGAAAAAGTAATTTTTGTGGCTGTTAATATGTGCTTTAGCCATTAAAGTTTAGAATTAAGTTTTTAGTCTTCTGTAATTTACCCATGCTCAAACAAAGCGATTTTGTTAGGAATTCGGACACTAATCGAGTAGAGGTGCTGTCCGAAGCACTGCCTTACATTCAACACTTTGCCGGTCGCACCATAGTGGTCAAATATGGCGGTGCGGCGATGAAAGATAGCAATCTCAAAGACAAGGTGGTTCGGGATATTGTGCTGCTAGCTTGCGTGGGGATGCGTCCGGTTGTGGTTCACGGCGGCGGCCCGGAAATTAATATTTGGCTGGAAAAATTGGGAATTGAGCCGCAATTTAAGGATGGTTTGCGGGTGACTGATGCGGCGACAATGGAAGTTGTAGAAATGGTTTTGGTGGGTAAAGTAAATAAGGAAATTGTTTCGTTAATCAACCAAGCTGGCGGCAAAGCAGTGGGATTGTGCGGCAAGGATGCCAATCTGATTCAAGCTCGTCCTGACGGGCGGGAAGGAATTGGGTTTGTGGGTGAAGTCAGCGGCGTGAAAATTCAGATTTTGGAGTCTTTGGTGAACAGCGGTTATATTCCGGTGGTGTCGAGCGTGGCAGCCGATGAAAACGGTCAATCTTACAACATTAATGCTGACACGGTAGCTGGGGAAATTGCCGCTGGTTTGGGAGCGGAAAAGTTGATTTTGATGACCGATACTGCGGGAATTTTAGAGGATTATCACAAGCCGGAGAGTCTGATTGCTAAGTTAGATATTCAGGAAGCAAGAGAGTTGGTTGAGTCGGGAGTTGTTTCTGGTGGGATGATTCCGAAAGTTAATTGTTGTGTGCGGAGTTTGGCTCAGGGTGTGAAGGGTGCTCACATTATTGACGGTCGAATTCCTCATGCTTTGCTGCAAGAAATATTTACGGATGCGGGGATTGGGTCGATGATTGTAGCTTCAGAGTTTAGCAGCGCGAACTTAAGGCTTAAGTAAGGGGTAAATCCTAGGGCGGGGAGGGCGGGTGCGTGAAAGGAGCAAACTCGCTGCTATCGCGTATATCCTAACTAAACCTGCCCCTAAAAACCTTGAGAAGGTACTTCTCGGAAAATACTTCAACTAATTCTAACCGTTGTTCGATTTCAGCTTTTATTAAACTACGATCGAACACTTTAGAGTTTTGGATTATGTGGCGATTCTCAAGCCGAGTTCAAATACGCGATTAGCGCTAGTGGAACCTGAATACGCATCTATAGCAATCGCCAAGGCGGTTATGGCATAAACTATAAGTAGCCCCAATTGCTCGCGTGCGATCGTACAACTCATGC
>NZ_JAUBRP010000163.1:0-1361 GCF_036701935.1 Microcoleus sp. M2_D5
GTAGATACTGTCTTGAGCTGTCAAGGGGTAGCGATCGCATAATTGGGGTCGAAAGGCTTTTGGGATTTTAAAATACCAAAAGCCAAATGTACCAATTTCCGCATCAAAGCACCAATCACCTGCATTTTTACCTTTCCACGACCCAATAATCGCTCAGTCATAGCTTTGAGCAAAGGATTACAACGCATCGCCACCACCGCAGGCATATACAATGCCTTTCGCAGCCGGACATTACCAGTACATGACAAACGAGTTTTGCCACGCACAGAAGTTCCTGAACTGCGCTCACACGGGGTTAAACCTGCATACGCGGCTAGTTGACGGGCATTCTTGTAATCTTCAATCCGACCAACTTCAGCTAACAATACAGCGGCAGTTTGTTCTCCAATACCTGGAATCGAAGTCAATAGCTCGCGCTGCTGTTTTAAGTGTGGATGTTGGTCAAAATGATCGCTAATCATTTTTTTGATTTCTGCTTGTTGTTGTTTGATATACTCCAAATGAGCTTTCGTAAGTTTAGCCACTGTTACTGTAGCTGTTTCCAAACGGTTTTCTTCTTGTTGATACATCTCTGTCAAAGATTCGAGTCGTCGCAGTAAAGCTTGTAACTCCTTAACTTCGGGAGGGGTCGGCTTCCAAAGTGATGGTTTAATTGCCGCACAAAAACGAGCAATCAATGCTGCATCTACAGAGTCAGTTTTAGTACGCAAAAGTTCGCTTTTAGCAAACCCTTTAATCCGAGCCGGATTGACCACACTCACCTGGTAGCCTGCTTCATACAGAAATTCAGCTAGGGCATCTCCGTAAATGCTCGTGGCTTCCATGCAGGCATGAAGTTCTTCGACACCTTGTTTTTTGAGCCAATTATTCAAGCTCTCAAATCCTGCGGTATTATTCGTGAACTTTTTGGTTGTTGAGCCACGCTCTTCTTTCAGTAAAACGACATGAAAGTCTTTTTTACTGATATCTATGCCTAAAAATGTGGGTGTCATGTTTGCTCCCGATGTACTGCGATCTATGAAAGAACCTGACAGGCATTTAACTAACCTTGTGAATGCAGGCTGTCTCGTTTAAACGAGCGCCTAAGATACTGTCCAGCTTTTTGGTATGCGCCTGTCATCAGTAATGGGAGCTTATCTACACAACAGACTTGTGATAGTCTAAGGGGCGGGCCAACTTCACCAATTGCTGATGTCCGATCACAACACTTTTTACTGTCACCTGTACCTAGAGGCAAGAAACTTTAAGGGTTTCTTTATCTTTACTCGTGTTCTTGTTCGATTACAACCGTGTCTGCGGTTCGATAGCCTGCATTTTGCGGTTTGATAGCTTGTCTCTTTTAAGATACAAGGGGCGGGTTC
>NZ_JAUBRP010000164.1:0-1340 GCF_036701935.1 Microcoleus sp. M2_D5
GGATGGGCGTCTCGCCCGTCCCTTATAGACGGGCGAGACGCCCATCCCACAGGCTTATGCAAATTATTTAATTCACGCTCCTTAATTGGATATTTAATATTTACGAGTGGTAAGGTGTAAGGCTAGACGCACCCCAGATTGACTGCAGGCATTTTGCAAAAAGTAAATGTATCCCTGACTACTATCTTTTTATGTCATAAATTTGCTATGAATAGCAAAACTAAACACTAGCGGGGCCAAACCTGTGGGCAAGTTTGATAAAATATTCAATTCAGAAGACCAATCCGAAGCAAGCTTAACTTTAGAAGAATCCGTAGCAGCGGTAGCATTTGTGGCAGCAGAGGCAAATTCCCCTGATACGGATGTTGATATCTTAGAAAGCATACTTTGGGAATCAGAAATATTTGCTGAATACTCGGAAGATGATATGTCAGCAATGTTTGAAAGATTCGACGGTATTGTCGCCCAAGACGGTTTAGGAGCATTATTTAATACTGCTTGGGAATCCATGCCAGATGAGTTAGTGTTGGATACTTTTGCAATAACTGCAGCAATGTTTGTCGCAGATGGCGAAATATCTCAGAAGCACCAGGCTTTTCTTCAGGAATTCCAGGAAGCATTAGGTGTCGAAGACGAGGAAGCAGCAGAAATTATTGAGGATGTAACTGCTGCTTACTCGGAAGTAGAGGGCGAAGATTCTGATTTCGATGCGGCATGGTACGTATCTCCTGAAGGCAATTTTAGCGTTCCCATTCCTGTTGACGAGGAACGAGGCGGTAAAATTGACGAGCAAGAAAGCTGTGTCGCATTTTCTGACGACTTTGGCGTTTTGCTAAAAATTGATTATTTCCCTGTGGCTGGTGAAGTTGAAGAAACAATCGAGTCGGTTGGCGAGGAAACTTATCTCAAGTCTTTTCTCGACAATTTTGTTTCTCAGGCAATTCTGGCTAATGTTCCCAATTCTAAGTTACTCCACGCGGAATATTTAGAAGATGAAGAAGCTTATTTCGCGGTTTTAGATTTGCCTGGGGGTGCAACTATCAGCGTGCAAGAAAACGATGGCACTCTGACTCGGTTGGATGCTTACCGGGGACTTATGGCTTTTATTGCTGACGATTTTTGCTACACGGTAAGCTGTCAGCGAATTTATCAGGAAGGGGATGAGTTGGGTTCCCTGGAGTCTGAAGTTGAGGGAATTATGAACAAGATTTTTGAGTTTATTGAGACAATAGAATTTGGGCCGATCGAATAGACAGGACTTATTTAGGGTTTGCTGAATAATCGATCGCAAACTAAGAACAGGAGTGATCGATATATTCAAGCAGAGTTAAATATAAGTT
>NZ_JAUBRP010000143.1:0-6043 GCF_036701935.1 Microcoleus sp. M2_D5
ATTAAAAATTTCTCCAGCTAACAGTCTGTCGCGCGACTCGACATCTGCTGCTACATCTTCTGGGGCGGGACGCCCATCCCACTTTCAAGAGTGAAAGTTATTTAATTCTCATTTCTAAGGTGAATTTTGCTCCTCGGTACTGGGGGGGTTTTGGCCAATTCCCAATTGCTTCTTAGAGGATTTTAAGTCTTTCCAAAGCATCTTAATATCTTTATAGGCTTTCTCAGCACTAATTTTCCCCCCTGTTTCCAGCGAGCAAATATAAGTTATTTTTTGAGCAAACTCCTGCAAATTGGCATTAAACGCCAAGTTTTCTGGCGTGAAATCACCGTAGTAGCGATTGCGAGGATGTAAAAAATCTTCCCGCTCTTTCATTGCCCCCTCCTAATTTAACTTTTGGTATTCAACTTTTGGTTCGGTCTCTGCTGTTAATAGCACTATTTGTACTCAGTGTCGCGGCGCTAACTTGCTTCTATTGTATTGCGTAAGTAGCAATTGTGCTTTTTCGCTCTGTATTTGGTCTATTAATGCAGTCTTAACCTTAAGTTACCTATATTTTAACTTTTCTTTAACCTAAAAGCAAAAAATTGGGAAATGCGCGGTTCGCATCTCCCTTGAGATATATTTGGCAGTTGGCGATTAATCTTTTCTGAAGCCGAATATTTATTTGTGGCACTCGCAGCCGGTGTGGCCGCAGCCGCTGCCGTTGGGGTGCCCGTCAGCGCAAGCACTGGAACAGTATGTTTTGCCGTCTTTTTCAATGGCTTCGCTGGGGCTGACAACGCACGAACATGAAGGGCAGGCACATTTTGTTTGGGTGGCGGTAGTCATTTGAGCTTCTCCTGGTGGGGTTGTTTGTCTATACTTATATATGAACACATATTCAGATATAAGTCAAGGGAATGTAAAAGTTTTGTTACAAAAGGTTTGCCGATCGCACTAAAATGAAAATGAGAATTAAAACCAGCCTGGAAAAGATGTCACCAAACTCTGCTGTTAATGGAGCGATAAGTCAGCCTCTCGAACAACACGATACACCAACGTGCGATCGACCGCACCTAGTTGACAGTGTACGGGCCGGGGACATCCAAACACAAGTGCTCAACACCGCAAAAGCTCAGCGGATGGCTGAGTTTTTCAGTCTTTTGGGAGATGCGAACCGCCTGCGGCTGCTGTCGGTTTTGGCAAAACAAGAACTGTGCGTGTGCGACTTAGCTGCGGCGTTGAGTATGAGCGAGTCAGCAGTATCGCACCAGTTGCGGGCATTGCGGGCGATGCGGTTGGTAAGTTACCGCAAGGTTGGGAGACAAGTTTTCTATAGTTTACTCGATCGCCACGTTTTTGAACTTTACCAAGCAGTCGCCGAACACTTAGACGAAGCCTAATACTATTCTCCTTCGATGGTGTGGCCCGTAGCTACCACAGCTTGTTTGATTGACTCATCAGAAGCTTGGGCTTCAACAGTAACAGTCTTAGCTGCGACATCCACATTTACAGTAGCTTCGGAGTCAACAGTTTTGATGGCTTTGGTAATTGTATCACCGCAGCCGGAACAGACGATCGAGGGAACCTTAAGTAGTATTGCCATAATAAAAGCCAAATATTGTAGATGACAGTGTTGATTGTGCTTTTATTTTAATCTAATTTCGCTTTCCCCGCAAAAGTGCGCCAGAATAAATTCTGACCCTACAAAAGCCAAGTCCTGCGGCGCCAACTAATGACTAATGATATCATCTCCGATCGAGCGATTAAAAGGGCGGGTTTTTGAGATTGTTAATTATTGGCAGATATTGTGGGCTCACGGGCCCCTACCGTATTAGGGGTAATCGACCGGACATAATATGACTGATGACTGATGACTAATGACTAATAGCTAATAACTAATAACTAATGACTGATGACTAATGACTTAGTATCTGGTATGCACCGCCCAACGGCCGCCGCTACAGGCCGCAAAATCGCAACTAAATCTACCATATCTGGTAAAGAAAGAGCTTGCCGCGCGTCAGAAACTGATTTTTCCGGTTGCGGGTGACATTCAATAATTAATCCGTCTGCACCGCAAGCAACCGCTGCTTTGGCGAGTGGTGCGACTAATTCTCGCTTGCCGACAGCGTGAGAAGGGTCTACAATTACTGGCAAATGAGTTAACTGTTTCAGTGCTGCGACTGCACCTAAATCTAATACATTCCGGGTGTAATTGTCGAAGCTGCGGATGCCTCTTTCGCAGAGAACTACATCAGGATTTCCGTGACTGAGAATGTATTCGGCGGCCATCACAAATTCTTCGATTGTGGCTGACAAGCCGCGTTTTAGCAAAACAGGTTTTCCGGCTTGACCGATCGCCTTTAGTAACTCGAAGTTTTGCATATTCCGACTGCCTAATTGCAGCATATCAGCATAGGTGACAACTGGCTCAATTTGGGCGATCGACATTACCTCTGTCAC
The DNA here is from genome assembly GCF_036701935.1 of Microcoleus sp. M2_D5. Classification (NCBI taxonomy): domain Bacteria; kingdom Bacillati; phylum Cyanobacteriota; class Cyanophyceae; order Oscillatoriales; family Microcoleaceae; genus Microcoleus; species Microcoleus sp. M2_D5. The sequence continues at coordinate 2,449 of NZ_JAUBRP010000143.1, forward strand.
CACGGGCAAACCGTAACGCCTGCTGACATCGGCTAAAATTTCCAGTCCCTCAATTCCCATCCCTTGGAAAGAATAGGGAGAAGTGCGGGGTTTGTAGACTCCGCCTCGCAAAGCTTGCACGGATGCGGCGGATAGTTGGCGGGCGACGGTTTCCATTTGTTGGGAACTTTCTACAGTACAGGGGCCACCGATGATTAATAATTCTGTGCACCCGACTGAGACTGTTTCTGAAAGTTTGACAATTGTTTGGTGTTCGGGATGAGATTTGGTTGCGAGTTTGGCTTCTAACATGAGGATATTTTCCAAGAAAATTAAGTGGGTGGTTGAAAACAAAAAACCCGGAACTTTTAAGAGTTCCGGGTTGGTGCGAAAAGACAGCGCGACAATTTACCCAGAACTCTTGTTGGGCCAAAAATAAAAGCTGTAGTACCAGTTACTGAATAATGTCATTGCTGTTTTCGCTTGTACTCGATTGGTTGTTGTGAAAAAAACTAGAAAAAACAAAACCGCAGGTGTTAATCTGCGGTTCGCCCGGATGTTCACAGTGAATTGCAAATTCACTCCGGGCAAACTTGGCTGTACCAAAAATAAAAATAGCTGTTGGCTGTGAACATAGCTGAAGTGCTGGGATTTGTGGATCGAACACAATACTATTTGACAAGCTAGCACAGGGAGACTGGGATGTCAAGTTATTTTTGGCAAAAGATTTGTAGATGCCGCGGCGGTTGGAAACCGGGGCTACAAAGACGAAACCTGCCTCTGCAGGTTGGGATATTCACATTTACCAGTCCACGTAGGTGGACTTTGTTTGTGTAGTAGCGGTTTCTAACTGCCGAAAATTAATGTCGAAGATTAACTACTTATGGTTGAATGAAAATACCGATCGCATTATGAACTCTCGCAGCAGTTGACGGAGGTCGATCGAGCAAACTACCTCCCAAATACAAACCCGTCGAACTTCCCCCATCCAAATTTAAAGCATCCACAGCACCCATTTGCTGCAAAATCTGCGCCAGTTCTGCGAAATTTGGCCCCGCCCCGCCCGCGCGATTGTGCACCGCTACAATCAGCAAATTCCCCGCAGCAGTTCGCCCGATCGCACTTCTAATTGCTGTCTGTCTAACAAACGCATCGCTAAACCCTTCCGCCTTCGCATCCACCACAACTTGACTGTTTTGCACCAACACCGGCCCGCCGCCGAGAATGTAAGGAAAACGGTTGAAATCAGCAGGAAAAGTGTTAGTTTCCAAACGCAATAAAGTGCCGATAGAAAGTTCAGATGCCGGGAACAAATCGGCACGCAAAGCCAAAATATAACCGTTAGCTGGAATCGGAAAAGTTGTTGTTCCCGGCGCACCTCCGGGGGATTGGCTGACAACTCTATCGCCCGCAACTGTCACAATTACTTCATTGCCAGACAGCGGAGTATAAGTTGTTCCCCAATCAGAATTGTAGCGACCGATTCCCGGTTGTACGTAGGCACTATTGAGATGAGAAACAGGCAAAAATTGATTGGTCGGAGTTATCAAAGTTTCTTGCAAAGTCAAACGATCGATCGCAAATTCTCCCCGATCGTTCCAGGCGATCGCCCCCCGGTTCAAAATCGGCCCGGAAAGCCATTTATTGTCCCGCCGAATTGCGCCTAAAGCTAACTGATTAATTCGATTGAAAAACCCTGCATTAATTGCAGCCGCCGCACCGGAAACTTCTGCTGTTTGCAATAAAGGTGCAGTGCCTCGATCTGTCGGCGGATTGCTGAGAATTGGTCGAATTTTCACACCCGCTTGACGCGGATTAACTTCTAACCAAACTACCGGAAAACGATCGGTTCCTAAATTCTGATACTGCTGCCGCCACTGCACACCGGGCGCCCAAACAATGTTTTTTTCTACTAAGGAATCTGGCCGAATATCGATAACTAATCGATTGGGATTTCCCAGGCCCAAAACTTGCGGCCGCCAACCTAAAGGAATCTTCACTTTGACTTGGGTTCGATCGCCGTCAGGTTCAACTTTTAGTGATAGCAATTGTTGGCTGGTTTGAAAAGTTTCCTGAAGTAACGCCGGATCGACTTTGGCATCGATCGCGATCGACCATTCTTGACCGGCGATCGGCGCTGCGGGCGTTATTTGCAGCGGGAGAGCGGGTTTTGTCGGGTCGTCTGGTGTTTCGAGGTTTGGCGCTGCACGGAGGTTTGGGAGTGGGATAGCGGGCTTTGTGGGGTCGTCAGGGGGGTTGGGTGTGGGTGTCGGCGACGGGATTGGCGTATTGACAAAGTTGACTTGCCACGGGGCGGGTCGATCGATATCTACTACAATGCGATCGCCCGATTCTATTTCTGCTTGCCGAATTCCGGTAACACTTGCAGTTTGAGAAGTAATTTTTAGACTATTTCCATCAGCAGATATCTCCCAGCCCGCAAGTCTAGCAAAATCCGTAACATCTAGATAACGATAGGGGCCTGTTGGCCGCGCTGCTAAGCTTTGATCACCGGTTAAAGATACCGAAAACCACTGCACCGGTTGTTTGGTACTGTCGGCGCTGCTAAGCAAATCCACTCCCGCACCTTGCATCAATCCAACGTCAGCAATCCAAGTTCGGAAATTCGCAGAAGTGCTGTTTGCCGGCTGCTGAGTCCAACTTAGGGGGAGAATGCGGCCGTTTAGCGAAACTTGGCGGCCTTGTTTGATTCTGGAATCTGGCGGTAGGGATTGAGTCAAAAACCTATATTCCGACAGGGAATGAATTCCCTGTCTCATAGCTGAAGTCCTCTCAAGAGGACTATATGTCAATATTTCAGTCGGTTTCAACTGAGATATTGCACCATTCTCCAGAACAGGCAAGATGCCTGTTCCACAATAAAATTCATCTCTTGTGGAACAGGCATCTTGCCTGTTCATAAAAAGCTTATTGACAATGGTGCAAGATGTGAGTTTCAACCGACTTTCGCTATCAGCCAGGGAATCCATTCCCAGGCGGGAGCTCGAAGCATCAATCAACCCAGCCCTTTCCCCCTCTTGTGCTCTTGCGGGTTGATTCCCGACTAAAGACGGGACGATCGCCACTACGGGTAAAATTAAGACTGACAATATTGGGCGCCAATAGAAAAAATTACGTTTCACAGCTTACAACTCACAATTTTACTTCTCAACGCATGGGGATTTAGAAACCCGGAAAATCCGTATGTTTGTTCTTACTCAACGGCGCTAATTGCCCTCAAGCCCTACTACACAAGGCTCACACCGGAATAGAAATAGCAAACTCCGAGCCCTGCCCCAGGCAAGAATTCACCACTAATGTACCTCCATGTTTTTCCACCACAATTTGGTGGGCGATCGACAATCCTAATCCAGTTCCTTGACCCACAGGCTTGGTTGTAAATAAGTGGTTAAAGATGTTTTCCTTGACATCGTTCGACATCCCCACTCCATTATCCTTAATCCGAATCACAACCTGATTGTTGGATTCACTCAGAGCAGTTTGAACCGTGATTTGATTGGGTAGGGCTTTAATTTCAGTAAAACTGCGCCCCTTATTTGACTCCTCCAGAGCGTCAATGGCATTAGCCAGCACATTCATAAATACCTGGTTTAAC
>NZ_JAUBRP010000007.1:0-83841 GCF_036701935.1 Microcoleus sp. M2_D5
CTTGCACTTTTCACTCGCTCGCACGCTCTCGATCGCTTTCGCTACGTAACGTGCGATCGATTATTCAGCAAACCCTAATTAAATTTTGTATTGAAGGATTTTATGAGTATTAATACTGCTTAATAATATAATTTTGCATTGACGATGCTCTCTCAAGTGTTCGCTGCATCGACTTGTTATATCATGTCCGATCTATTGACCGTAATATCCCGGCCGGGCGGGTTTTTGAAATGGTCAATTATTGGCAGATATTGTTGGCGAACCCGCCCCTACCTGATTTCTGGTAATCGACCGGACATAATATTAGACGGCAATCAACATTGACCGCAATATCTCGGTCGGGCGGGTTTTTGAGACGGTCAATTATTGGCCGATATTGGCAGGTTTACCCGCCCCTACCTGATTTCTGGTAATCGACCGGACATAATATTAGACGGCAATCCACATTGTTATTCACTGTTGTTATTGGTGGCTGCTTTCTGACGAAAGGAAGATGCTGGCATCAACAAGTATTGTTCAGAAATTCACAGTTTTTCTTGGCTTGAGCCTTCCCCCCTGCTGGGGTAGGGGGGAAGGGTTCTACCTTCTGCCTTCAGGGAAGAGGAGCAAAACTGTAGATTTTTTGAGGTTCGAGCCGATCGCAAATTTCGACTAATTCCGACAAAAGGAATGTCTCGCGATCGAGCTGGACTTGCAGGGTTTTGAGCGGATCTGCACCGGAAGAAACCATGAATTCTAATGTTTGCAAATTCGGATCAGTGCTGATTTCACCCAAAATTTGGCCGATCGCCTTGACGTAAGGATGGTTTACCTCCGAGTACCAATCGGGGGCTGCGAGTCCGGCTTGATCGAAGCCGAGGTGAACGATGAGGGAGCCTTCTCCGAAAAGGGCTATGCCCACCGGCCGCGCTTCTTCTTGCAGCAGCAAGTGCTGGTTAGCCGCCAAATGCCGCAGTTTTTCGAGGTGTTCGTACCGATTTTGAATGGCAGAATCTTCCTCTTTTCCTTCGGCTTTTTCGTTCCACTGAATCGCCACTGTTACTAAATAAGTTTGCAGCAGCATATGACCGAGTTTTTCGGCTTTTGTTGCCAGATAGATCGAGTTGTAATCTGTGGCTTCAATTAGTAATGGGACGCGATCGGCTACTTCAATCCCGTAACCTTTCAACCCTGCAATTTTGCGCGGGTTGTTGGTAATCAACCGAATTTTTTGAACTCCCAAATCGTTGAGCATTTGTGCTCCGACGCCGTAGTTCCGCAAGTCGGCGGGAAATCCCAACCGTTCGTTAGCTTCGACTGTATCGAATCCCAAATCTTGCAGAGAGTAAGCTTTTAGTTTATTTACCAATCCAATGCCCCTACCTTCTTGGCGCAAGTAAACTATGACGCCAGAACCGACATTTTCGATCATTTTCAGTGCCGCTTGCAGTTGCATCCGGCAGTCGCAGCGCAGGGAACCCAAAGCATCGCCGGTCAGGCATTCGGAATGCACCCGCACCATCACGGGTTTGTCTTTAAATTCTGCCGGGTCGCCCTTGACAATAGCAACGTGTTCTGAATTGTCTTGGGTGTCGCGGTAGGCGTAAATCATAAACTCGCCGAATTGAGTGGGCAATTTGGCGACGGTTTCGCGGCGGACGAATCGATCGTGCTTGAGCCGGTAGCTAATTAAGTCGGCAATACTGATTATTTTGAGGTTGTGGGTTTTGGCGTAGTCGATTAATTCCGGCAACCTCGCCATCGAACCGTCGGGGTTTTGAATTTCGCAGATCACGCCGCTGGGATACAAGCCGGCGAGTCTGGCGAGGTCAACGGAGGCCTCGGTGTGGCCGGCGCGTTTGAGGACGCCACCGTCGATGGCCCGCAGGGGGAAAATGTGACCGGGACGGCGCAAGTCTTGAGGTTTGGTGTCCGGGTGGATGGCGACTTGGATGGTGCGGGCGCGGTCTTCGGCGGAGATACCGGTACTGACGCCGTTGACTGCATCGATGCTGACGGTGAAGGCAGTTTGGTTGTTGTCGGTGTTTTTGCTGACCATCAGGGGCAGTTCCAGGCGATCGAGCCTTTCGCCGCTCAATGCCAGACAAATCAAACCCCGCGCGTTCACGGCCATAAAATTGATGTTGTCGGGGGTGGCGAATTGGGCGGCACATATCACATCGCCTTCGTTTTCGCGATTTTCGTCATCGACTACTACCAGGGGGCGACCTGCTTTGAGGTCTACGAGGGCGCTGTCAATTGAGTCAAATTGAAAGGATTGAGTTGAGGTGTTGTTATTTGTCACTGAGCAGTTCAATCTATAAACAGTAATGTTATGGAAATAGAATCTATTTGTGATTGTAACCTTTTGTATCCGGCAGGGCGATCGCCCAATCCAGATGAGTTTGACAATATTTCTCAAGTCACTTACTATAAGTATTGCATCTTGTCAACAAAATATCTCCCAAATATTTCATGAGCTTGACTGATATCGCGAAGCTTTTAGCTAAACCGTACTTCCAAGCTCCTAATTGCCTAATTTATCTGATTCAAAAAGTTGTCTGGAACTAAGGCGCGGGAGTTGTCGGCCGCAAGTTCTTTTCACCCCGCAATCAAAAGTTTCTCTGGTAGGTAAAAAATCAAGACAAGTATACATTTAATTTGGATGAAGTGCGCGACCAAAATGTGAAATATCCGAATCAGAAAAAGAACCGTAAAATTAAAGTAAACTTAGAAGGCAAAAATCCGACGGATGTTTGGCAGTTCCCAAAAGTTACGTCGGGGAAAAACTGAGCTTCAAAAGAACGCACGCCTCACCCCGCTCAATTTCCTGTTGCTGTTGTCGATCGCATCATCAAGTCGGCCTCGAATTTAAACGAAATTGTTTTAGATCCGTTTATGGGTTCCGAGACTACAGCAATTGTGGCTCTGGGTTGGCAGCGACAAGTTATTGGATTTGAAATTAGGGCTGATTACTGTCAGATTGTCGCTAGTAGAATAGATGATTTTTTGATGGACAAGGAACTGGCAGAAGCAAAGTTATCTTTATTCTAAAGTTGGTAAATTTCAGCAACTTAATTTAAATAGTCCCAGATCGGGCGATCGGTCTCAAGCGATCGGCGCTTAAGATCGCACAGCCCAGAACGCTCGGCGCAATGGGACAATATTGATATCCCGTCAAATTATCCCAACCATGAATAATTGGCCGAAATTCCTCCCCGATCCTAGATCGTGCGGCAGAGGGTTTGCCTTAAGCATTAGCTTTTGGCTGATTGTTTCTTTGCTGTGGCCCAATGCTTACTACTATTCCTACGGATTTAGCAGGACGTACTGGTACACCATCAGGAGCTCTGACTGGGAATCCCCGATCGTACTTGCTTGGTTGTGCCAAATCTGGTTATTTGCTTTCTATCACTGGGGGTTAACCAAGCTTGCAGAGTGGGTGGAAATTCGCCGACACAATCAGCAACCGCCGACTGTATCGGCTTGGCACCACTGGAGGGAAGGCATTATCGCATTTCTGACGCTACCTGCTGCGATTTTGATGGGAATTCCGCCGACTGCCTTTTTTATGCTGCCGATCAGAAGCTTTTCGGGCGCCCTCGTTGCTGTAATTCTAGGAAGTGCGATCGCCTCTGCTTACCTGTATCACTTCCGCTTTGCAAAGCTGCTTAAAATTATTGTTAAATTCTTAGGGATTTTCTATGCAGACCTTCTAAAGATACTTGAACTTTTGTTAGTTCCAGTATTAACTGGTACTCCGTTTTTTCTGCTAACTGTTGCGACGGCAGAAATCGTGCCAATACAGCTACTGTCGCTGACAACCTTTCTGTTAGTTATTTGCGTACTGCTAAGCGGGATAGTGGGATATGCAGCTTTGCAGTATTGGTCCGCGCATCTAGTTAATTGGGCCGCGACTTGGTGGCCCGCTGACTCTCCTGGTTACAGTCGCCTTCAAGCCCGAAAAGCCTGGAAACACAACAAAACAGCAACCAGCCAATCTTTTGTTCGGCACACAACCAGTTGGCACTTAGCAGCTAACGACACTACCAACCTAATTTACCTAAACCTCATAGCGATCGTACTCGGTGCGATCGGTTTTCTGCTGTTTGGAGAGTCGAAAGAATGGTCAGAAACACAAGAAGATATTTTAGGATCGGCCGTGGCGCTAGTGTGGGTGGCGGTGTGGCATTTCTGGGGGTGGCCGCGCGAAGTAGAAATTGCTAGAGGTAAGCCGGAAGCTAAGAAAAAGCGATCGCCCAATTCTAACTCACCGCCTCCCAATCCGGTAGAACAAGAGCTCAACCAGCTCAAAACCACAACTGGAATGAATCGGATGAAGTCAGTGAGACGATCGACCCAGCCAACTCCTGAAGTTGCTCAATGGTACGTCTTTCGCAGCGGTGAAGCCAAAGGGCCCTATACCAAATTGCAATTATGGGAAGTTCAGGAAATCACAGCCCGAACCAAAGTGCGGCGCGGGGAAGCCGAGTGGCAGCGCGCCGGTGAAATTCCAGAATTAGCGTCGTACCTCACTCAAAAATAAGACAGTACAAGTCACCGCACGTCGATCGGCGCTTAAGACGATCGCACTGCCCAGAAAGTAGCGCTATATCCCTTGATAATCTGGAAATAATCTGATAGTATATTAGCAAGTGGGGGTGGAACTACCTCACTATAAAAAGCCTTTAAAAAAAAGGAAAAAGAAGCCTGCGGTCTAACTGTACTCAATTGACCGTCAGGTTTTTTCAATAACCGAATATTCAAGTCAATGTCTAAGGTAGTCGATGAACTTTGTCAGTTATAACTGAATCTCAGGCGCTGTTCTCAATCAGACCCAATCAACCCGGTAACAGGGACTAAAAATCTCAGATATCAGGGCGATCGCACAGCAAGAAACCAAGCGGAGGACGCCAAGAGTGTAAGATGTCAGTTATCACGAATACTTTCTGTTGGCGATTGCCCGACGGCACCCAAAATTGAAAATTATGCCAGTTAATTGCTGATTATGCTGGCTTCATGTTATAGTGGTTTTCCAAGAATTAAATTCGGTTGCGTAGTTTGTTGGTGTTTATTTACAAGCGTCTCTCCGAATCTAAGTCTCTGCACCCTAATGATTCTGGAGATTTTATGTCGATTTACGTGGGTAATCTTTCATATGAGGTAACATCAGACGACCTCAACGAAGTATTTGCCGAGTACGGTACTGTAAGCCGCGTCCAAGTGCCAGTGGACCGGGAAACAGGCAGGATGCGGGGTTTTGCTTTTGTGGAAATGGCAAGCGAGGCAGAAGAAGCAGCAGCCATCGCAGCTTTAGACGGTGCTGAGTGGATGGGCCGCGACTTGAAAGTCAACAAAGCCAAACCTCGCGAGAACAACAACAACAGACGCCCTTCGGGCGGCGGCGGCTGGGGCGACAACGATCGCCCTGCACGCGGACGCTACTAAACTTTGACAAGGAAAATTTGAGTTTTGGTAGTTGACGGCAGGTGCGAATGCTGCTTTTTTTTCGGGTTGTTCGATCGACCCATCGAATAAAACTCCCAAACCTCTGGCATCAGTTTTGCCCCCTCCTTCGAGGGGGCTTTGTTTTTGGCGAAAAATCCCGCGAGGTACGTCGGCGGTGCGGTTCCCAGTCTAGTTCGTGATTCGTACCCTCTTAAGGAGCGCGAATTAAATAACTTACAATTTTAACTGTTATTGTGGGATGGGCGTCCCGCCCGTCCACTCATGACGGGCGGGACGCCCATCCCACAAACTTGTGGAAGTTATTTAATTCTCATTCCTAACTGCTTTTTTTAAGAGGCTGTCGGGATTTCGCGGCTCGACTCCTGTAAACTCTCACACTAGAATTAAGCAGCAAGAAAAGTTAGAATAACGGCAAAACTGAATATTGCCCAGAACAGCCAAACTATCTTTACCGAAGATTAGTCGAGAAAACCAGCCGAATATCAGCCAATATCTTGATTTTGCCTCAATAAAGATGTCCAAGGTCTACAGCACGGCGGAACTCATTAAAATCCTCGAAGAAGAGCGCCAAGCCTGCTTGCATGGGCGGCGTCTCAACTTGACTCAAACTCCTGCTACAGGCAACCCCGTGATTGACCGCTTTCTCAAGTCTGAGGGAGTTCAGAAGTTCACTGCTTATCAAAATTTTAAGGCTGCCGTGCACGAATACCAGCGGGAACATCAAGTTTCTGGGATTGTCTGGCGGGAAATGGCGGTTAAAGGCAATACTCTACGCTATCCGGTAGTGGATGACGAATTAATAGCTCTACCGGTTGATTTGATCGCGCTGAAGGCAGCTAAGATTGGTATGTTGGAATTCTGGCAGGAGGTGACTGTCGGGATGGATTTGTATTTAAGCATTAACAGCGGGAAGGATTTTCGATCGATCGAGCCGGTTGATGTAGAGGCTATAGCCCAGCGCACAGAATGGGCCAGTCTCTCGAAGTGGGAAAAGTTGGATTTTCTAGAAATTTTGTTGCAGTTGGGCTGGGGGAAGCCGGAGGAAGCTTATTACAAGCGGGGATGGCCGACATCGGGCAGCGAGTACATTCACGCCGTCAAACCCGGACAGCGGCCGATTTGTTAATTGGTAATTGGTAATTGCTAAGGATCGCGAATTAAATAACTTACAATTTTAATTGTTATTGTGGGACGGGCTTTCAGGCCCGTCCCACAAACTTGTGGAAGTTATTGAATTCACATTCCTAACAGGATATCCTGAATTCAGAACCATCGACAACACAGAAATTGAGGAGACGGCAGTGCCGTGTCCCTACCCCAAAACGTCGTAGCACGGGCGATAACCCGACGCCATCGCCCGATTTGCAGGGACACGGCAGTGCCGTGTCCTAAGTGTGGATAATATCAGAAGAACTCATTTATTAACATCAGAAATTTGACAAAGCATCAAGCCAAACCACTGATTTGGATCTGTCCAAACCTGCACAGGCATTAAACCGCGCTGCGACAGTTCTTTTTTTACAGTATTGAGATTAAACTTGCGCGATATTTCGCTGCGGATAGTTTCTCCCGCTGCAAATTCAACCGTTAAATTGAGAGAACGCAAATGCACTGTTTGCGCTTTTTTACTTTTTAAGTGCATTTCAATTTGACATTCCTCTTGATTGTAAAAAGCCCAATGCTCGAACTGTGCTAAATCAAAATTTCCCTCATATTTTCGATTTAAATGCCGCAGCATATTCAAGTTAAATGCTGCCGTTACTCCTTGACTGTCATCGTATGCAGGCTCTAAAATATCCTTAGATTTGTCCAAGTCAATTCCCAGCAAAAAATACTCTCCCTGCTGCAATGCACCGACAATTTGCGAGAAGAACAAATCGCATTCTCGAGCGTTGAGATTGCCGAGGGTACTGCCGAGAAAGCAAATCATTCGGGTTGGCAACGGCGACGGTGCAATTTTAGCTAAGGCTAATTCGTAAGTGCTGACAAGTCCGTGAATCTGGAGCGACGGATAATCTGCCAACAGTTGACAAGCGCTGCTTTCTAGGATAGTAGGACTGATGTCGATCGGCAAATAGTGCAGGGGATATTCCAGTTGACTGTAAGCATCGAGGAGAATCCGAGTTTTGGTTGAACTGCCGCTGCCGAGTTCGACGATTTCGCAGGGGCCAGTTAAATTTGCGATCGCCCCCGCGCATCCCTGCAAAATTGCCGTCTCAGTGCGTGTCAGGTAGTATTCCGGCAACTGGCAAATCAACTCAAACAGCTTCGATCCGCGATCGTCGTAGAAATACTTTGGAGGCAGGGATTTGGGGGTTTGAGTCAACCCGCTAACTGCATCGCTGCCAGCATTGATTTCTGCGGGTGTCAGTGCCGCAGCGCTCACCAGTCGCTCTAAGTGCAGCCGGTTTTCTTTCGTTGAGGCTGAGTTTGCCGTGTCGGACAGTCTTGGGGATTTCATAGAGTAATTTTTAGATGCACATATGGGTATAGCACGCCGTCGCGTTGCCAAATATCGCGCTCAAGTCAGATTTTTCCTGCCATATCGGTTCTGTATTTTCTCACGGGAGGGCGATCGCATCCACAATTAAAACTTAAAATTTATCCACACAATTTATTAAATACTTAACCAAACTTGATTTGTTTGAGCTTGTTACATGGAAAAAAGTTGACCATTTCGCAAACATTTTTTTTCTCCATTTCCCTCTCCAGCCATTGATCTGATGTTCGTCAAATAAGCTTTATAATGCAATTATTATTAAGGAATTTGTCCATCTGAAAATTCGGATGAATAAATTCATCACTCTCAACAACTTTGAGGGTGATTATAATTACCTAGCCAACTACTTAGCGCAGCGAAAACCAGCAATAATTTGCCGCACGCCCGGATAGTACCAATTCCGAAAGGTCGATCGCAGAGCCTGCGGAAAAGTAGCCCAACTCCCCCCTTTCAAAACCCGGTGTTCTCCATCAAAATAAACTTGAGAATATCCCCTGTAAGGATAACTTTCAAATCCCGGATAGGCGTCAAAAGTTGAAGCAGTCCACTCCCAAACATTGCCCAACATATCATAGCAGCCTGCCGCGCTTGCTCCATTGGGAAAGGCATCAACAGGCGAGGTATTGGCAATATTATTGCCGTGATTGCACAGGCTGCCGTTGGGGGGTTCTTCTCCCCAAGGATAGATGCGATATGTTTGATTGGCGGCATCCCAACTCGCAGCTTTTTCCCATTCGGCTTCCGATGGCAAACGCTTGCCGATAAAGTTGCAGTAAGCTTCGGCTTCGTACCAACTCACGCCGCAAACTGGATGGTTGTTGAAAGCAGGATTTTCTGACCAGTAAAGCGGTTGAGAGACGGCTTCGCCTTGCAGCCATTTCCAGCCGTCCGCTGACCACCAATCAGGGTTTTGATAGCCGCCGGATTCCATGAAATCTCGGTATTCACGGCAAGTGACGGGGTAGCGATCGATCGAGTATGCTTCTAGATAACACAGGTGGCGCGATCGCTCGTTATCCAAAGCCTCAGCAGCATCGCTTCCCATGTAAAATTCTCCGCGCGGAATTTCAATCACCGGGGAATCGGTAATTGGGAATCGGGAATTGGGCATTGGGAATTGAGCATTGGGCATTGGGCATTGGGCATTGGGCATTGGGAATTTCTGCTGCTTTATTCCTCTCTGTTGGATAGAATTAATCCGTGTATCCGTGTCCAAATCCGTGTCGTGCCTTCCTTCCTTCTTCCCGTGCATTTGCAACACGAAAGCAACAGTTTCACAGTGCTGGCTTTCGTGCTGAATAATAAACCGCCAGAGACGTTCTTGCTCGTCGATCGGCGCTACTTCCAAATAATCTAACACCTTTTTTCTCACCGCGTTCAGATATAATTCGACTTCAGGTAACGTCGGCAGAAAAACCCGTTGTTTTTTCGGCAAAATATCAGCAGCAAACAGTTGGTGATACTGAGGAAAGACCGGTTCCAAGCCAGCACATCGCTGCAACAGCCACAAATCCTCAGTATAAGCAATGTGACCTAAGTGCCAGCCAACTGGACTGAAATCAGGATGAGCTTGGCGGCAGAAAGTATCATAATCGATGTCTGTAAATAGCTTGAAAGTGCCTCGGCGACACTGCTGCAAATCGCGATAAATTGCCTCTCTACAAGATTGGATAGATTTCGATATCACGCTCTACTCCGGTACTGATAATGCTCTGGACTGGACACTCGTGCCAATTGCCAGCAAATAAAGGTTCAGAAGCAATGATGACAGAATCCGGGAAATTTAAATCGTCTCGCAGCCAATAGAGGGAAGGAGGGGCTTTTTGGGAAGCAAAGCGAGAGGCAACGAGCTGGTGTCCGTCGCTGATAATTATATTAGCTGAAAATTCTACTTGGTGAAAGTTTGCTAGCTCTGCCAAAATTTTCAGCGAGTTTTGCAAAGCAGCTTCTAGAGTCAGATTAGCTGCTGTCAATTCATTGACAAACAAGCCGAAAATATGCTCTGAATCTGTAGTCCCGTTAATTGATTGATAAAGCGTATCGCTGAGTCGATCGCGAATTGGTCTGTAAAGAGTTTGCCGAAAATTCTTCACGAAGCCGTTGTGTACGAACAGCAGGCGATCGTTCTGAAACGGCTGACAGTTGCTCAAATCTACAGCTTGTCCTGAAGTTGCACTGCGAACGTATCCCATCGCGCATCCAGATTCAACGAATCGACTGATACTCGGAAGGTTAATGTCGCTCCAAATTGGCTGTACATTTTTATAGGTAAACGGGTCAGTATCTAGGTGCGGGTGATACCAACCAATACCAAAACCGTCAGCATTGAGTAGGCCAGAAGTCATTTCGCGGGGCTGGTAACTCTGCACAATTAGGGAATGTTCCGGCTTGTACAGAATAGCATCAAGTAAAATCGGCTCCCCTAGGTAGCCCAGCAAACGGCACATAAAATTTTTGCAGCAATGTGATTAGCATTGTAAGTCATTAGCCGAAAAATTGCCCGTTAGCGAAGCCCGCCCCTACGGGGGCTACGCCAACGAAGAGGATCGCCCATCTTCAGCGCTGGAAGGTTTTTTGCAGGCCGCTGCCAGCATCGCAGCACAAACGATAAAGTTAAGGTAGAACCCCTGCAGCACAAGGAGACTCTTGAATGTTCCTCGACGAACTCATCCCAATGGCGAAAGAATTGATCGAACAGCCCATCGCCTTCGCGGGCGGATTTTTATCTGGCCTGCTTCGACTCAACCTTCACGAAGATCCCGTTAAAAGCTGGATCGACGAACAAGCCGGTTCAACTTCCTACACTACTCCCCCAGCCGAACCCACCAACGGTAAAAGCAGCGGGCCTCAGTCAATCTCGATCGACTAAGGAAAAGCAGTAACATCCTCCCAACGCCAAACTGATTGCAGTTATGGCGTGGGCTTCCAAACTTCACACTTTGGCTTTTCGCGTTTTTCCCTGACGGGATTTCCACACTTGGCTATACTGAATTTCTCACTTCCCGCTAGTAAGTCTGCACAGACACAAGCGATTCCCGTATAGCCTTTCTCAGATAGATGAAGTACAATAACAGCAGTTTGTAAACCAGTTCCAAATATCTTGCTGAGAAAGTTGACCAAATGCCAACTCTATCGCCTTTCCTAATTATTGATATTTTTTGTGAATAAAACTGAAAATACTTTTAAATTTTGATCCTAATTTTTCAGGTTTGCGAGCGATCGGGCGAAGGGGGCGACAAGTATATTACTTCCGCCCTTTTTATTGATTACTTTATTTAATTATTTTGTCTGTTTCTATGATTATTCTCCATCACTCCCAAAGCATTTTTCCATAATCTCGGTAAGTTACCTGAGCATAAAATCCTCAAATATAATTGTATCATTTTCATTATTAAATTCACTTATAAGCTGTCGCGCATTTAAATTCTATATTCGGGGCGGGCTAGAAGCCCAACCCTACTCCCCACAAGAGTTTGATTGTTTTTTGACATATAATTTAAATGCCGCAACAGCTTATAGCGATTCCAAGTGAATTGTGTAATTGTTGTAGGGGCAAAACTCACGCCCCCCCAATCCGTGGGGGGTAGGCACAGGGCACTACCCCTACATATTTGTACAACTGATGCGAGGATTGCTATAAGCTGTGGAGCATTTAAAGCAGTAACGAGGCTTGTACGGTGCGTCAATCGATTTAAGATTTTAGATTTTCGATTAAAGAATTGACTTGCGCGAGATAAATGCTCTTTCTTGAGGATTTTCGATTTGAGATGCTTTCGATTGATTCCACAGATAAATCACGTGGCGGGTATCACCTTTGAAATTCGCTTGTCAGGAGTTAACACTTACGAGCTTATGCGGGAAACATTTCTGTAATGACACACCCTACTATCGTCTTTTAAATGCCGAACAGCTTACTCATCAATTCATTACTACTTTTTTTAAACAGGTAAAACCTCAAATGTAAACTTTTAATAGGTAATTCATATACCTGATAGAAGCTATAATATACAAGATATGTCCATAATTGCAGCGAGGATAACTGTAGTAGAAGTAAGCAGAAATAGTATGTTGAGAAAAATGAATTTACAAACCAGACTAATCAGTGCCTTTCTGACGATGGGACTTTTAGTATTTTTAGTAGCCTGGGTAGGATGGAGTTCAACATCCAATCTCAGTCAACACATTGAGACTCTCGGTAAAAATAAATTACCGAGTATTGAAGCATTATTGAAAATTAACGAGGGACAAACCCAAATTGAGTCATCAGAAAGAGCGCTAATTAATCCCGCACTCAGTCAAGCAGAAAGGCAAGATGCTTTCAACAGAATGGACAAGGCTTGGCAGCAGATTAAAAATGGGTTTAAAGCATACGAAGTGCTTCCTCGTACCTCAGATGAAGACGCACTATATCAACAAATGCTTAAGTATTGGGAGGAGTGGCAGCAGGAAGCTCAAGAACTCCTGCTAATTAATAAAGAATTTGAAACACTGGGAATTTTCAATCCTTTGGCTTTGCAGATTGAATTACTTAAGCAGGGTAAAAGTAATTCGCCGGAAATGGCAAGAGCAAACACAGCTACTAACCTTTTGAATAAACTTAGTCAGCAAGCTAAGGTGATTCGTGTTAGATTTATCAAATCTGAACAAGCCACTTTAGCAGTAGCTGACTCCAACCGAAAGGAAGCAGACGCAGCTTATAGAAGCGCAGAAAACGATATTAAAAAAACACAAATAGCTGTAGTATTGGGCATGACATTGGGGCCGGTAATAGCGATTATTTTAGGCATATCTTTAAGCATAGCGATCGCCAAACCTTTAGATCGAGCGCTCAAAGGTATTATTAATATGATTGTCAGTTCTTCTACCGAGATCGCTGCTACAATTGAGCAACAGGAACGTATTGCTGTACAACAAGCTGCTTCTGTTAATCAAACAACTACCACAATGGATGAATTGGGGGCATCATCGAGGCAATCAGCTATGCAAGCCCAATCAGCCCTTGAAAATGCCAGTAATGTCTTAAATATGGCTGCAGAAGGCAGTAAAGTGGTGTATAAAACCCAGCAGGGAATGTTAAGTTTGACGGAAAAAGTTGGAGCAATTGCCGCTCAAGTTTTAAATTTGAGCCAGCAAACCAATCAGATTGCTAATATTACCAATTTAGTCAGCGATTTGGCTAATCAAACTAATATGCTGGCGATTAACGCAACAGTGGAAGCAGTACGCACGGGAGAACAAGGAAAGGGGTTTGGGGTGGTGGCGACGGAAATTCGCAGACTGGCAGATCAAAGCAAAAAATCGTCGGATCAGATTAGTGATTTGATAAACGGTATTAAGAATTCCATTAATAAAACAGTGATGGTAACAGATGAGGGCAAGAAAACTTTAGATAATAGCCTGAAATTGACTGAAGGTACGGCGGATAATTTTAACAATGTTGCTAATGCTATTAACAGTGTTGTTGTCAGCAGTCAGCAAATTTATCTGAATACCAAACAGCAGGCGATCGCTATTGAGCAAGTGGTAGATGCGATGAATGTTCTGAATAAAGGAGCAGCGGAAACAGCCAGCGGTATTACCCAAAGTCGAATTGGCACTCAAACACTTAACAAAGCGGCTTTAAATCTCAAATCCTTAGTTTAATTGAGAAAAGAAAGTAATATCCTAAACTGGGGATGAAGGAGATGGAGAGAAAATTTGTCGCATTCATCATTTCCACTTGGCAATTCCAAATTTTGCCCGAGGATTGAAAGTGACATCTCCCCGTTTAGGCAAGGGCTGGGGAGACGTGAAGTAGGTTTCCTCAAATGAGTGAGGTACAGATTTAGATTTTAGATAAAAGAATTAAAGAATTGAAGAAGTGGGGAATGGGTAATTAACTGGCAAGTACCTCACGAAAGTTGAGAACCGCTATATCAACGATCGTGGCCCAGAGCAACCTAATATATTATACCTTGTTAGTCGCTTTGTTTCCGAAGATGCTTGGTGATTCGTCGCCCACCCATCAGCGATCCGATTAAAATCAAGTATTGTTCAGGGGTGGGATTCCTCGTCGCCCCCAAAACTCATATCCTCACTCATCCGCAGGGCGAGTGAGGATATGAGTTTTGATTGAGCTAACTATTGCAGCCAGTACCAAGGGTTTGTCAATCGATTGCGCGATTTTAGATTTTAGATTTTAGAATTGAAGCATTGACTTGCGCGAGATAAATACGTTAGGCAAGTTTCTCGGATACAGGTTTTTTATTTATCCACGCATAAATCAGGGGGCTTGTATCCTGGATGCTTTCGGTGAGTGTGGCAAACCCTTTTAGTCAGAGTCGATCGCCCAGTTGTATGCTAGATAGCACTTGACAGTTAAATTAACAGGTTATTATTTATAGCACAACAAGTTCAGTTCGATCGACATGACTATCTACATTGGAAATCTGTCTTACCGCGCCACCGAAGAAGACCTGAAAGCAGTATTTGCAGAATACGGCACAGTCAAGCGAGTTGTCTTGCCTACCGACAGGGAAACCGGTCGGATGCGCGGTTTTGCATTTGTTGAGATGATGGAGGATGCCCAAGAAGACGCTGCAATTGCCGAATTAGACGGTGCAGAGTGGATGGGCCGCCCCTTGCGAGTGAACAAAGCTAAACCGAAAGAAGAGGGAAATCGAGGCGCAGCTATCAATAGAAACGACCGATATTAGTCGGCGATGCGGCGGTTGACATCCTCTCGGAACCCACCTGATGCACCAGTGCGCCAGTAGCGCCGAATTGCAAGCAGCAGTTGATTTTGGGGATGAAATGTCAAATCCGCTGCACAAAAACATCGATTCTTTGTTGGCTGCACTTGATTCATAACTTTTTGAGCAAGACAGAATTTAGGCACGCTAGTCTAGAAACCCGATTTCTTGGGCGATACCTGACTGCTAAAAGCAAAATTTGTCAGGAGAAAGCGGGTTGATGAGCGTTAATCTTAAAAAGAGTAAACTCGCCCTTTTTCATCAATATAAACTGATCGGTCTTGCCTAGTGCGGCCGTCTGCTCTGGTGATGCGAATCGTCAAAATGTTTGTCTGCGAGTCAACGTTATAGTCGTATTTCAAAGTTGTGGTTGCTGTTGTGGCATTAATCGGAATATTGGCAATGTCGCCGGTGCGATTGCTGATACGAACAATGATGTTTTTGCTGGCTCCGACTGGCAAGGATGACAAGCTGCCACCTGATTCACCGTATTCTAGGTTTAATCCCGTTTCATTTAACAGTCTGAGGGTAATGTTGCGAGTATTGTCAACCTGCGCTTGAGGTTGCCAGAATCCGGGTTTTTGGCCGCCGTCAGTTGCAGGTTGAGATAATGCTGGATGGGGATGCAGAAAGCCTAGAGCGGCAAGTATTGCTGCGGTTGCAAGAATTTTTGATTTCACTGTTTGTACCTCCGGGTCATTCGATTTTAGATTTTAGATTTTCGATTTTGGAGGCGACCCCACGGATAAATGCGGGGGACGCAAGGATTTTCGATTTTCGATTTTGGATTGAATCCACGGATAAATCACCTGGCGGGTACCACCTTTGAAATTCGTGGTCAAGAATTGGTTATATTTCTATCCTAGCTTTAAAATGGGATGTTAGGAATGAGAATTAAATAACTTCCACTCTTGAAAGTGGGATGGGCTCTTATAGCCCGTCTTTTAAGGACGGGCTATAAGAGCCCATCCCACAATAACAATTAAAATTATAAGTTATTTAATTCGCGATCCTTAGTGGAATGAAAAAGGAAGAAGGAAGAAGCAATAAAAGGAATAAAAGCCAGGGTTTGAGAAATTAAGAAGTTCCTAAACGTCGGGCGCGGTTGGTAGATATACTCAGAAACGGGGTTTCTATAGTTGTTAATATTCGTGGACGCACTGGTTGTCTAGAAATCCGATTTCTGAGCGGGTGGCTGCTTGCCAAAGCTATAATTTAGAGTAGAAACCGGATTTCTGAGGTCAAGTGCGTCCGGGAGTGGTTAATTGTTAATTATCGATCGAGCGGCTTCTAGCAGCAGGCGCTGTTCGGCGCGGACGATCGCCCTGCTAGTTTGTTCTACAGCATCGAAATTGACCGAAATAGACGAAATTCCCCACCGCACGAAGGATTCAACTGTATCGGGATACAATGCGGGAGCGTCGCCGCAGATCGAGCAAGGAATACCGGCGGTTCGGGCCTGTCTGATTAATTGTTCTATCGCCCTCATCACTGCTCGATCGCGCCCGTTGAATGCACCTGCTACCTGGTCGGAGTTGCGGTGAATTCCTAACAGCAATTGGGTTAAATCGTTAGTGCCGATAGAAACTCCTTGAACTCCGGCTTTTACGTAATCTGGCAATAAAAATAACACCGAAGGAACTTCCGCCATAATCCACATTTGAAACTCCGTTGAGCGGTTTTTCCAAACAGTTTCTAAGCGCTGGCGGCAGTAGATAAACTCGTCAACCGATCGCACGAAAGGCAAAATTAAATTAACATTTGTATGACCTGACTCGCAGACTTTTTGAAGTACGCAGAGTTCCCAATCAAATAATTCCGGTTCAAAGGTATAACTGAAACTGCCGTGGGCGCCTGAGTCGCGTAAATCGAGAGATCGATAAAATATTGGGCGCGGCGAAACGGCAGCAGCAAATAAGCTGAGGCAATCCGCCATGCGATCGACAAATTCCGATTGGCGGCCGTCTTGTAGCCAAACTTTGGGGTTTTGACAGTCCAAAGCTTCTAATGCCATTAATTCCGATCGCAGCAATCCGATGCCGTCTATTGGCAGATTTTTGAGGCGGTCAATCGAACTTGTTTGGCTGACATTAACTAGCAGTTGAGTTGCCGTTGGTGGGCCCCAAACATATTGAGTAGACTCAGATTGTCGAGATTTAGGATCGGAATTGGACGATCGATCGGAGGTAGAAGATTGGTGCTTGGCTATTGACATTTTGGCTGCTGTACTGTATATATCTGCCTTTTTTGCTGTGTCCAGAAGTCGGCGGCTGTCTGCTATCTCGATGGCATCGGGTTGGGCGAGGGCAAAAACTTCTCCGGTATCGCCGTCTACCAAAACCGAATCGCCCGAGGCGATCGCCCGCGTGGCCCCGGTCACTCCCACAACGGCGGGAATCCCCAATTCTCTTGCTAAAATGGCGCCGTGGCCTGTCATACCTCCTTGTTCGGCAACCACCCCAGCAGCAACCTTCAGCCAAGGTAGCCAATTCGGCTCGATTGTCCGGGCTACTAAAATGCCTCCGGCTAGGAATTCCGCGTTTTCTGGGTGGGAATTAGTCATAACTTGGGCAATTGCTTCGGCTTTTCCTGATGCTGCTGCCACACCTCTGAGTATGGCAGGAGTTCGGGCTCTTGCGATCGAGTTTGGCTGCCGGAGGTATCTCGGATTTTCCTCTACCGGCGCGACTTTTTCCGCTTTGACAAGACGAACTTGAGTGAAATAAAACTGCAGTTCGCCGCTGTTTTCTGTCTGGTTTAGCGTCCACTCCAAAATTAAATCTGAGTCAAATTCGGCGATCGCTTTTTTACTCAATTCAATGATTTCTTGCAGTTGCGATTCCTCTAAAACGTATTGTGTTTGTGCTTCTTCTCCCAGCGCTAAAACTTGCACGCAACAGTCAGCAAAATCAGAAAGTATAAAGGGAGAATCGGGAATTGGGAAAGCAGCAAACTTGCCCAGTAGCAGTTTTTTTTTCGGTTCACTATCGCCGACTTTGAGATTGTAGGCTAATGTTTTGTAACCGATCCGCTGGAATTTAACCGCGCTTGTTTCCGGCTGCACTTGATAGTAATCGGGGATGGTTTCTCCCCTAGCCAGGGACAATCCCAAACCGCTGGTGGCTTGGATTTCCCACTGTGCGCCCGCCTTTGTTTTCACCTCGCCCGCGGCGATGGCTTCTTGAAGTGGCTGCACCAAAACTGCGGGATTGATTTGCTGTACCCGCAGCCCGCACCGCTGCCAGTAAAATAGACTTCGGGCTCTGAACATTTCTGCCCAAGCTCGTTTGAGTCCGGCCCCAATGGCTTCGGGTTCTGCCCGTACTGCCTGAGATTCCAAAATGCCTACTGTTTTCGGGTTCCAGGAAGTCAGGGAAGGGCGAAAAATTAAGGCTGTGGAGTTTAAGTTTGACTGTGAGTTGAGTTGAGAAACAGCAGACTCTAGGGTGGAGAGCAGTGAATCGGGCAGTTTGCCGGTGAGGATTTGGTGGCGGATGCTGCGGGCGATCGATTGCAGTTGTCTGGGTTCATCGACATTCAAGTGCAGGGAAGAGTGTGGCCAGTCAGCAAACAGCGGTTCTAGGCAGTCGATCGACTCTAAAAACTGCCAGAATGTAGTAGCCGGCACGACAAAACCCGGTACAACGGGATGATTTTTCTGGAGCAAACAGCTCAAGTAAAATGCTTTTTCTCCCACTGCATCTCTGTCTGAAGGTTGAATTTTGTCTAACCAGTAGAGGTTTTTCACGCTGCGAGCCTGTCCGTGGAAACAGATTGAATTTGATAGTTTTTCCCATTAATCACTTACGACAATTTTAGGATGAACAAGCGACAATGGACGGGATTAGTCAAATCTTTTCTCAATCTATTTCTTAAGTCTAACTGTCCTCTTTGTCAGCGACCGGCCGCCGGAGAGTTTTGTCCCTACTGTGACAAGCAGCTTCAGCAATGTCAATTAAGCGATCCGGGTCGATTTTGGCATTCACAGCAGCGTGTTTTTGTGTGGGGTGAGTATGGCGGGGCTCTCAAACGGGCGATCGCAGCTTTGAAATATGACGGCAATCCGCAATTAGCCAAACCTCTCGGCGGCTGGCTGGCGGAAGCTTGGCTGAGTTTTCCCGAATTAGCTATAGACAATTTAACTGTTGTACCGATTCCCCTGCACAAAGAAAAGCTCAAGCAGCGCGGTTTTAACCAGGCGGAACTTTTGGCTGAAAGTTTTTGCGATCTGACTGGTTTGCCTTTGCAGCGGCACGGTTTGGAACGGGTGAAAAATACTCAGGCTTTATTCGCTCTGACGCCGCAGCAGCGCCAAGCGGAAATGAAAAATGCTTTAGGTTTGGGGAAAGATTTCCGTCGTCGCCTCCCGCGCGATCGAGTGCTGTTAGTTGATGATATTTACACTAGCGGTACTACGGTTAAGTCGGCAATTAAAATTTTGGAACAATCGGGAATTTCGGTTTATGGAACTGTGGCACTTGCAACTCCGAATAAGATTAATAGGTAAGCTGTGACGGCATTTAAATTTCAACAGATTTGTAGTGAGGACTAAAGTCATCAAATTTGTTGACTCACTTGTGACCTCAGAAACCCGATTTCTACGAATAGTTCTCGTTCATCGAGGTAAAAGTCGTATAAACCGGGTTTCTCGCCCCTCGCGAGTCAGCCATGAAACTGTCCGAAGTGTTGATTAATGATGATTTACTAACAAGATTTTTTGGGAAAAAGGAACCGCGAAGACGCTATTGACGCAAAGAAAGAGAAGGGAGAGAGTTTAGGCGGAAAGCGGGAATTGATTGCTGATGTTCCACCGGCTGCCGTCGTGAAGCAGTAAAGTTAACGCCGAAGCGGTAAACTCAAAGTGGAGCGATCGCCCTGCAAATTCCAACCAAGCTGTTTGAAAATTCTCCTTAGTTAAATCGCGAAATGCTACTGTCATGTGCGGTACAAATGGGCGACTTTGAGAAACTCGATCGACAATTCCCAAATTTGCCTCCAAATAACTCATCAAAGATGAGTGAATCTCCAGCAATTCGGGCGATTTGAAAACATCAGCGTAAATGACGCGGGGCGTGAAAGCAGCAAAACCGGATAGAGTAACGGGAATGGGCCGCCGATTTGCAGAAAACTGGTTCAAACTTTCCTCTAATTTGGCAACATCCTCCGCTAACGAGTGAAAAGGAGGTTGCAGCGTGATGTGCGGCGGGGAATTCAAAGCACCGCGGCTGTTGTAATGTTCCGCAAAATATAGTTTAATCTCAGTAATGTGTTGTTCAATATCGGGAGGCGGCACTAGGGCAATAAAAAATCGCTGTTTTGACGGGTTCATGGGATAACATCGCAGTGAGGAAGAAATGGCGGAGTATGGAAAATCGAGTATTTACTCAAGGCTTGTACCAAAAACTCCATTCCCAATCTACAATCCAAAATCCAAAATCTAAAATCTAAAATTTAAAATGCCTTGGTTTGTCAAAATTGAGCAAGGAATTGTCGAAAAGCCTGTCTTTGACCAATACGTGCCAGCTCACAGAGCTTATGTCCGAGAGTTGATTTCTAAAGGACACCGAGCGAAAACTGGCTACTGGGGGCGGCGGGGCGGCGGTATGTTGCTGTTTGAGGCGGGTTCGATGGATGAGGCGAGGGCGATCGTCGCTGAAGACCCGCTGGTGAAGAACGGTTGCGTTATTTATGAAATTTATCACTGGTGTGTGGTTGAAGAATAAATAACTGTGTTATACTCATAAATGAACTGGACCCACGCGATTCCAACGCCCAAATCTTGTCAGGACCGGAAGGTAGCAGCAACACGGGATGCTTGTAATAGGCGTGGTCTCCGGTTCACCCAGTTTTTTGAGGTGTAGCTCCTATGCCTGGTTTCGGAGATATTTTACAGAAAGCAGTTTACCTTGGTGTCGGGCTAGCTTCCTACGCTGGTGAAAAAGCTGGCAGCAAGTTAACTGAATTACGCACTGAAGCCCAAAAGCTGGCAGACGAATTGGTGAAGCGGGGCGAGATGTCCACGGAAGAAGCTCGCCGCTTTGTTGACGATATGGTACAACAGGCTCAGCAGCAGCCTCCCGTAGCCTCGGCTGGGAACGAAAAACCCGCTGAACCTCGGCGGATT
The DNA here is from genome assembly GCF_036701935.1 of Microcoleus sp. M2_D5. Classification (NCBI taxonomy): domain Bacteria; kingdom Bacillati; phylum Cyanobacteriota; class Cyanophyceae; order Oscillatoriales; family Microcoleaceae; genus Microcoleus; species Microcoleus sp. M2_D5. The sequence continues at coordinate 20,804 of NZ_JAUBRP010000007.1, forward strand.
GAAATTGTTTCTGAGGAAGAAGATGTCTCGGCAAAAGATGCTAAAGAGACAGGCGGCGTAGACAAGCTCCGCGAACAAGTGCAGAATTTACAAGAGGAATTGCGGCGGCTGAAGCGGGATTAAGCAGGAAAAAGCTCGCTCAGCAAAGCAGGAAGGGAACTCAAGATAATACTCTTGAGTTCCCTTTTTGAATATCTGTCCTGTTAAACTTGACCGGATATCCGGCAATAGGTAATAGAATTGAAAGTAGGTGCGATCGCTTCGCTTGAGGCTGGCTGCACTTGTCTGTAAAATATTTTGTAATAGCCAACTGTCAAATTCATGGAAGATTGGTCTAAAGATTTTTTTGGAGTAATGGAAAATGCTGTTTCTGAAGTAGAGCATTTTTTCAGCGAAATGGGCGAAGAGTTTGTCGAAATGCTGGACGTTTTGGCAAAAATGTCGGAAGACTTTACAGAACAAGTACAAAATAATCTGATTAACGACATTGACGGTTATTTCAATGAATTTGACGGTTTATTTAATGAATTTATCGAACCGATAATTGAAATTTGCCGCGACTTCGACCCGGAGTTTGATGAGATAGATTTGTCGATGGTGACTTATGTAGACCCTTCACCGACGCAGCAGCCGGCTTGTCGCGGTTGTCGCAACTATCACGGTCAAGTTTACGGTGGCAATTTGTTGGTTTGTGCGATGCACCCTACTGGTGTGGAATCGGAGAGTTGTGCTGATTGGGAAACTGACAGCGATATGAATCCTTTTTAAGACGGCAGTTGAGTTGTTGAGGGGTTAATTGTTTATGGTAACGTCAATTCAGTCTCCGTCCAAGATTTCTCTCGAAGAGTTTCTGCTGCTTCCAGAAACTAAGCCTGCTAGCGAGTATGTTGACGGTCAAATTTATCAAAAAGCTATGCCGCAAGGAAAACACAGCACGTTGCAAACACGTTTTGGGAATAGAATTAATCAGGTGGGAGAACCGCAAAAGTTAGCTTTTGCTTTTTCTGAATTGCGCTGCACTTTTGGAGGACGTTCTATTGTTCCAGATATAGCAGTGTTTGAGTGGTCGCGCATTCTTCTCAATGCTGATGGAGAAATAGAAAACAGGTTTAAAATTGTCCCGGATTGGACAATTGAGATTTTATCGCCGGATCAAAATCCAACTCGGGTCATTAATAATATTTTGTTTTGCTTAAATCACAATGCTAAACTGGGTTGGTTGATTGACCCGGAAGAAAAATTAGTTCTGGTTTTTAAACCGCAGCAGCAACCAGAGGCGAAAGAGAATCAGGATATTTTACCTGTGCTCGATGTGCTGTCGGATTTGCAACTGTCGGCCGATGATTTGTTTGCGCTGTTAAGTTTCGATCGCCCGTGAGTTAAAGTTGAGTATAGGGAATTTTGCATCTAACGGCATTTAAAGGTGAATCGCTCAACGGCTAATAATTCGCAATTTGGATTTCCGAAGATGCCGCCATCGCTGCAATTGCGACAGTATCAGCGAGTGGCGGTGGCTAATTGGTTTGCGAATCAGGGACGCGGTACGCTGAAGATGGCGACGGGTAGTGGCAAGACGATTACTGCGCTGGCGATCGCCACTGAATTATACAATAAAATTAACCTGCAAGTCCTGCTCGTAATTTGCCCTTACTGTCACCTGGTGAATCAGTGGGCGCGCGAATCGGAGAAATTTGGTTTAAAACCTATTTTGGCTTTTGATAGCGCCCGTAGTTGGCAGAATAAGCTGGCTGCGGGTTTGTATGAAGTGCGATCTGGCGATCGGCTATTTCTCACAATCATCACTACTAATGCTACCTTAATGGGAGATAGTTTGCGATCGCAACTGCGCTATTTCCCAGAAAAAACCCTGATTATTGGAGACGAAGTTCACAACTTAGGCGCGCCCCGTTTAGGAGAAAGTTTGCCGCGCAATATTGGACTGCGACTCGCCCTTTCCGCCACCCCAGAAAGGCATTTCGACGAACAAGGAACTGAAGCTATTTTAGATTATTTCGGCCCGGTTTTGCAGCCGGAACTTACCTTAGCCGACGCCATCCGCCAAAAAGCCTTAGTACATTATTTATACTATCCAATTTTAGTAGAATTGACCGAAGCCGAAACCCGCAAATATTCCCGCTTAACTCAAAAGATTGGCTGGGCGCTTTGGGGCGATGAAAAAGTAGAAGAAAACGATGCTTTAACAACTTTATTAATGCAGCGAGCTCGGTTAATTGGGGCTGCGGCTAATAAATTAGTAGCGTTGCGAGAATTAATGATTCACCGTCTCGACACCGCCCACACTTTATTTTACTGTGGCGACGGTGCGATCGAAGGAGGGGCGCGCCGAAATAACAACCGCCAACTAACAGAAACCGCGAAGTTATTGGGTTCAGAATTAGGCTACCGAGTTAACACTTATACTGCGGCAACTCCTTTAGCAGAAAGAGAACGATTGCGCCGACAATTTGAGAGTGGAGAATTGCAAGGTTTGGTAGCGATTCGCTGTTTGGATGAAGGCGTTGATATTCCAGCAATTCGCAATGCTGTAATTTTAGCAAGCAGTAGCAATCCGCGCCAGTTTATTCAGCGCCGGGGACGCATTTTGCGGCCGCATCCGGGGAAGGAAAGGGCAACTTTATTTGACATGATAGTTTTGCCTCCCGATTTGGGTCGGGAAACCTTAGAAGTCGAGCGCAATTTGCTACGAAAAGAGTTGAAACGGTTCTTGGAATTTGCCGATTTAGCTGACAATGCTGGGGAAGCTAGAGTGAAATTGCTTCAAATTCAGAGGCGTTACGGGCTATTAGACATTTGACATTTATTAAGGTTCGGTTTATGTTTTAGAATAGAGAATTATTCGATCGTAGTTTGAGTTGCTAGTTTAGTTCGCGATCGCACGCATAGTTCAGAAACCCGGTTTCTTTGTAGATTTCTCGTGAGTGTTCGCAAAACTCGTAGAAACCGGGTTTCTCGCCCATGAGCCTAGGCCCTGTATATTTTAATATTTGCAAAAAAATATGACGGAAAATCTGAATGAAAATCTGATTATGGCATTTAGATATGAAGATAGTGCGATCGCAGCCGTACCGACAAGCATTTTAGCAGAAAAGCGTTCTTCTTATCAAACTCATCAGGAATTCAGCGACGTACAGCAACCAATTACTAGCGCGCCACCGGAAGTTAGACAAATTATTGAGCGGGTATTGGAAATTGAAAAAGATAAACTGTACATGAGAGCTCCCCGCCACATTAACGATGACATTTTAAAAATCATTAAGGAAGCAATTGTATGAAGTTGATCTCAATTACTCTATGCAACTTTCGTCAATTTTACGGCAAAAGTCCCGAAATTAAACTAGCTTGGGGCGGGCAAAATATTACAGTAATTCACGGGAATAATGGCGCTGGAAAAACTGCCTTGATGAATGCCTTTACGTGGGTACTTTACGGAAGATTTAGCGCGGCTTTTGCGGCAGAAGAACAATTAGTAAACAAGCGCGCTCTGGCTGAGGCGGAAATGGGAAAAGCCGTAGGTTGTTGGGCGGAAATTGTGTTTGAACATGACAGCACGCGCTACCAAGCAAGACGAATTTGCCGTGCTTATAAAAGTGAAAATACTGTAGAACACGGTAAGGCTGAATTGTTTCTGAATGTAGCAAAAGATAACGGTCTGTGGCTGAAGCCGGATCAGCATCCCGATGATATTATCGGGCGGATTTTGCCGGAAAGTTTACATAAATATTTCTTTTTTGACGGGGAGCGAATCGAGCAAATTGTCCGCTATGACAAGAAGGCAGAAATTGCGGAAGCTACTAAGGAGTTGCTGGGAGTTGAAGTGTTGAATAGATCGCTCCGGCATTTACTAGAAGCAAAAAAATCTCTAGAGACTGATTTAAATATAATTGGGAATGCTGAAACTAAGAAACTTTTAAAAGATAAGCAAAAAATTGAGCAAGAAGCTGAGCAACTTTCGCTCAGACAAGTAGAAATAGAGCGGGAATTGGCGCACCAAGGGGAGTTAAAGAAAGCAGTTAATGGTAACTTGTTGGAACTAAGCGGTGCTGCGGATTTACAAAATTTGCGAGACGAATTGCAAAAGCAACGAGATTTATTGAGGCAACAGATTGTACAGGCTACAGATGCTCTAAAACGAGCAATTTCTGTGCGCGGTTACGCGGTTTTTCTGTCGGATGCGGCGGCTGAATTTGAAGTGATTGTCGGGGGTTTGCGGGAAAAAGGCGCGTTGCTTTCGGGGATTCAACGACCGTTTTTGGAAGAGTTATTAGCGCAGCAGCGGTGTATCTGCGGTGCAGAATTAGTGGAGGGTTCTGAGTCTCGCCAACAGGTTAGCGGTTGGATGAATAAGGCGGGTGTTGGCGATGTGGAAGAAACAACTATTCGGATTAGCGATCGGGTAAATGAAATTGATAAACAAGTGGCTGATTTTTGGGAGGAAATTGACCGACACCAAGGCAATATCAGCCGCGACAGAACCGAACTTTCGCGGGTGGAAAATCAGTTAGACGATATTCACAACAAGCTGCGAAATTTTCCTGACGAGGATGTCAGCCGCTTGCAAAAGCGCTTGGATGAAATTGAGGCAAAAATTGGCGATTTACACCGGGAAACAGGCTCTAACCAGCAGCAGATTGAGAGTTTGAATGTGCAGGTGTCGGCTTTGGACAAGCAAATCGACAAGCAGCAACTGAACGAGCAAAGGCAAGTATTGGCACAGCGCCGGATTGCTGCGACTCAGGATGCGATCGATCGCCTCACTGAAGTGCGAGATCGCTTAGAAAAACAGTTTTGTTCTCAGTTGGAACAGCGGGTGCAAGATATTTTTAGTCAAATTTCTTTTACTCCTTACATCCCCAAGTTGAGCGATAAATACGAACTGACGCTAGTAGAAAATACGTCGGGTAAAGAATCTTTAGTTGCCGCTTCTACGGGAGAAAATCAAATTCTCAGTTTATCGTTTATCGGGGGAATTATTGAGGGCGTGCGGGAGTGGAGTCAAAAGAATACTTTGATGGGCCCGGATAGCAGTACGTTTCCAATTGTGATGGATTCTCCTTTTGGTAGTTTGGACGAGATTTATCGCAAGCAAATCGCGAATAAGCTGCCGAAGTTGGCGAATCAATTGGTAGTTTTGGTAACTAAAACTCAGTGGCGCGGAGAAGTTGCTCGAGAGATGGAAAGTTCCATTGGTCGGGAATACGTGCTGGTGTACAATTCTCCGAAAGCTGATTGTGAAGAAGATGCGATCGAACTTGGCGGGACGCGCTATCCTTTAGTTAAGCGCAGTCCGAATGAATTTGAATATACGGAAATTGTAGAGGTGGATTATGACTTCTAATTCGGCAATTACGCAGGTTTTGGAAACGGATATTTGGGTGAAAGCGACGTGGGAAGAGTTTCTGAATTTTGCTGAGGATTCAGCATGGGAAAAGGGCAAGTTTTATTACTATCAAGAACACATGAGGGTAGAAATGTCACCAGTAGGCCCATTGCACGGTAGCGATAATTCGATTGTTTCCTATGTAGTTATTCTGTTTGCAACATTGAGAAATATCCGAGTAGTTCAGTTTGCAAATACCAGTTTTCGCAAAGCAGGTATCCGCGAGTTTCAACCCGATCTAGCTTACTACATAGGTTCTGATTTGAGAGTGCCTCCTAAAGACAGCAATTCACCTGTTAATTTGGATCGATACGATGCGCCTAATTTGGTAATAGAAATTGGTGCATCTTCTTGGAATGATGATTTAGGCAGCAAGCGGTTGCTTTACGAAGACGCAGGAATTAGCGAATATTGGGTGGATCGTGCGAATACGCAGGAGGTTTTTGCGTTTGCGATTAATGGCGGAGGTAGCGGGAGAATTCAAGAGTCGCGGGTTTTACCGGGACTGGAAATCCGGTTAGTTGAGGAAGCTTTGAATCGGAGTCAAACGCAAGATGATGGGGAAATTAATCGCTGGTTGATTCAAAATTTTAGTCAAGGTTGAAGGGAGTTTGACGTGGAAAAAGAGTATCATAAGTTGGTGCGCGATCGCATTCCTGAAATTATTCGCAAAAGCGGGAGTGAATGTGAGGTGGTAATTTTGTCGGATGCAGAATACCGTCAAGCTTTGCTGCAAAAATTGATTGAAGAAGCGGGGGAAGCGGCTTCCGCCGACGAGGAAGATTTGGTGGCGGAATTGGCGGATTTGTATGAGGTAATAGATGCGGTGATGGCGAGTTTTGGCATTTCGGGCGATCGACTTTTGGCGGAACAAATGAAGCGGCGCGAAGCAAGAGGAGGTTTTGCACAAAAAATTATGTTGTTGCGGACATTGTGAAGTGTGCCCGGTTGAAACCGGGCGCTACACAAAGGAAGTCTGCCTGTGCGGACTGTTGGATATTTGCGAGATGTATTATAATTAGAAACTAGATATTATGGCAATGGCTGCTAACAAAATTAGAATTGCTAAAGATAAAGCGGAGTTAGTCAAATCATTAACTTTATCGGATAACCACACTGGCCCTTTCCAGACTTACGCCGATGTCATCGCTTTCGCCGCCTCCTTGGGAAAGCAGCGGAAAAAACGATCGCCTTTGGGGGAAATTTCTAAACGAGAACCGGGTGCGATAGATGTTGATATTTTTGTATCGAGGGGTTACGATATGGCGATTAAGTTAATTGCGATCGCCGAAACCAAAAATCCTCAAATTCTCTCCCATCTCGACGAACAATTGGAAGCAGAACGCTTGCAAATTTTTGAAGAATATGCTAATGGTGGACTGGAAATATTGCGAGAAGAGTTGCGGGGTGCGGCGGATTATACCGATCGCCTGTTGTTGGTTTTGATTTCTGAAAGAGACAACCAACATCGGTCAAATGAAGAATTCGATTTAAGCAAGTTCTTATTTTAATAGGTGCCCAATGAAGTATGTACTAGCAGATATCGTAAAGAAAGGGCTTAAGGAATCTGCCAAATTTTTGGCTTACGGCTACTCAGTATTCATGATCTGCTATTTCATTCTCAAACTAATCCTTTGGGATAGAATAGGAGTTATTGCCTTAATTACCACTTTTATTCCCTTAATTTTATTCCCAACTTTCCTGCTTCCCATCATCGGATTGTCAATTATCAAAAAAAGATGGTTCACTATTCTTTCTGGGATCGCCTGCATTATCCTAATAAGTTGGCTGCACATTAAATACTTTTCTCCCACACCAATAAACATCACAGATTCGCACCCCAGCATCAAAATTTTATCCCATAACGTCCGTTGGTATAACACTCAGTCGCCAAGTTTAGCTAAACTGATTCAGAATCAAAAACCCGATATTATCTTTTTACAAGAAATCGTTAGTAAACATACCGAAAGAGCTTTCACTTGGTTAAAAGCAGACTACCCCTATCAAATTGGCAATCCCCCTGTAGGAATTCTCAGTAAATATCCGATTGTCTCCAGCGAAATACTGCACTTAGCCGGCCATCCAGAAACGCAGCAGCGGGCAATTATTAAATTTAACGAACAAGAAGTAGTGATTTATAATATGCAAGCTACCGGGCCGTGGTTGACCAGAGCTAGAAAATTGCGTTTTTTCAAACTTCCTGTTTACATATATGGCAAACGATCGCCTGAAATTCAAGACTTAGTGCAGCGAGTTGAGCGAGAAACTCTGCCAGTCATTGTCGCGGGCGATTTTAATATGACAGACGAAACTCAAGACTATTACAGGGTAAAGAAAGTCTTGCAAGATTCTTTCCGAAAATCTGGATTTGGGTTTGGTTTTACCTGGCCTCACGGTTGGGAACTTAACTTATTGGTAAAAAGGTTAAATTGGAGATTGAATTATCCCGTTTGCCGGATTGATTATATTTGGTATTCAAAGCATTGGGGCGCTAAATCGAGTTCGGTTTTGGAGGCAACTGAGTCCGATCATTTGCCTGTAGGAGCAGAACTTATTTTGTTAAAGGAAGCGGTATAATGTATATAAATTGAGAGGTAAACTTTGGTCTACTATCGAGCGGTAGTAGTGTTTTATAGACAAAAATTGCTAAAACTGATAATAGAAACATACAACTTTCATTGAGCTATATGTTAAAATAACTATTAGGTTGAGTGATTGACAAATGCCTACTGCTGCCCAGCTAGAGAGTTTATATCGCATCAGTTATCAACTGACCTACACGATGCTTCAGCCTATACATCTGATTTGTGTTGACGATCGCACTCGTAACGTATACATATTGGCTGGGTACGATGAAGAGCTTGAGTTCCAAATTTTACCCAATGGGGAGTTTGCTGATGAGCCAAGTTAACTATAACGCCATGTCGAATACTGAATTGAAACAATATTTTCTTAAACATCGTGGAAATCGAGCCGCTTTTCAGGCGTATTTAGACAGAATCAATCAGCATCCGCTGAGGATTATTGCAAGTCCCGGCGATCCAGATTTTGATGAGAAAGTTCAAGCCGCAATTCGCCGAAAGTTAGAAGTGGCAAGAAATCGCAGCAATTGAATGAAGCTAGGGATACGGCAGTGCCGTATCCTGTATTTCATCGTACTCGATATAATAGAAAATTAGCTAAGCACAGGCGGCAATCCCACCTCTTGCGGCTGCACAAACCTGCCGTTAAAACTAATAGCTTTATCCTCAAAAGTCCTCGCTTCCGCTACCGCTTGCCGCAAATGAGCTCGCTCCATATCGTCCTGAATTCCCCCCACCAAATATACAATTAACTTCGTCGCTAAATCCTTTCCAGAAACTAGCATTCGCTTTTTGTTCGGATCGTACAAAATCCCGTACCACGCAGACTCAGGATTGTCCATGTGGCTAAATCCTTCATCCACATCGTACCTGCGGAGTTTGTCGAAAATAGATTTCAGGGAAAGTTTCTTTCTGAATACTAGAATTCCCAAAGCATTAGCTAAAGCAATTTGACCGACTGGACGGAACAAAAGATTTCCCTCGCCCGCTGGCTTTTCAAAACTAAATCGGCGCAATTCGGCCGTTTCTTCGCCGCTTTCAATTCTTTGATAGCTGGGTAAAGTTGCTAAATGATCGAACAATTTTTTAAACTCTTCAATTCCCTCTTTTAGTTCTTCATCTTCGGGACGCATGGGAATTAAACCTTTTCGTTCCGGCTTCCAATGAGGGAATTTGTATTCTAAATACCGTTCGGACATATCTTGCAGCGCTTGCAATGTTGTTAAGACTGTTGATTTGGCTGCGACTGTCGCGCTATCCCAATTGACGCGGGGGTTTCTGTCATCTTGTTCTTTTAATAAGGGATGGGTGACGGCAATTTTTCGGGCTGCGATCGCAAATCCGTTATCCTCGTTCAATAATGCTAGCTGTCCCTGACTCAGCGTTACCGCCATTAGGTTAACGTGCACAAAGATCGATCGCACGCGCCGCTGTGCTTGCTGTCGCGTTTCCCCAGCTACCGCCGCCGGGATAAACTCAATTCCGATTTTTTCGTGAGCTAATTTATACACTGTTTCGGGGTCAATTTGATACTCTTCTGCTAAATCTTCCAGAGTAATTGCAGCGCCGACAGGTTTTTTATTTTTGTTGTATCTTTGCAGGATTCCGGTTTTAATTAAACTCATTAAACCTTGAACTCCCATCAGCCGATGCTGACCGTCTAAGGCAAAAATTGAGACTTTTTGAGAGACATTCAAAAGCCCTAAGTTCTCGTTTTTATCAAAGGATGTAAATTCAGTCGCCGATTTGGTTGCTACGCCATTTTTATCCCATTCCTCGGCTAGAGGATTATCTACCCACGGGGGACTGACGACTACTAAAACTGCGGGGAATTTGTGCGATTTTCGGGCTGCTAAGTATTGAGTTAGGGCGGCTTGGCGCGACCAATCTAAGGGACGCTGGATAATTTCGTCAATGGTTTCGTCGTCGCGGACGATGTTGTTGGTTTGGAGGTCAAATTTTTGGCGGAAAAGCGGCATTTGCGAGGCGAAACGGACGCGAGAGTCTAACCATTCTAGGGTGACTGAACCGATGTATGCTTCGCTGTTTCCCATCTGGGTTTTTTGTACGAAAATGCGATCGTCCTTTCCTAAATAATTATCTAATAAAAGTGCGATTTCCTGTCTGTCGCTATTTTCTTTTTCTAAAATTTTGCTAGCGAGGTCATCCGCTGGGTTGGCGTTCATCGGCGGTTTTTATATAATTAGGCTATTTTTTCAAAAAATATCATATATTAAACTTTATGTCAACACTTGTTTTTAAAAAAACATTGTGAAATACTTAAATTATGCCCTTCTTGCCCACCTCAAAACCATAAAATTTGCAAAAAGTCAATAGCTATTAATGCTTAATTTCCATACCCCATGCCCCATGCCCCATGCCCCATGCCCCATGCCCCATGCCCCATGCCCCATGCCCCATGCCCCATTCTAAAATATGTCTACTTCTTCTTTTGAATACATTTTGCCGGTAATTCGGGGAATTCAAGCGGGCCGCGAATATTACGTGTCGATGTGTCCGGTGCGTTTTTTGCCGAAATTGTTTCCCTTTGAATCAGAAGATTTGCCGCCGTCTATGCGGGCGAAACGCGCGCTTAACAAAGCTAGGATTCCCGAAATAGCTGATTACTTTGTTAAGAATCCTACAAATTATACTTGTGGGGCTATTGCTGCTTCGATTGATGCGGATATTACTTTTGAAGCTGTGGGAAATGAGGTCGAAGAACGGAAAATCGGTCGCTTGCGAGTGCCGATGGATGCTAAGTTTACTATTAATGACGGGCAGCATCGGCGCGCGGCTTTTGAGATGGCTTTGAGGGAAAATCCGCAGTTGGGATATGAGACGGTGGCGCTGATTTTGTTTCTCGATGTTGGGTTGGAAAAATCTCAGCAGATGTTTGCTGATTTGAACAGTTTTCAAGTTCCTTTGGAGGCGTCGCTAAGTCTACTTTACAACCACCGGGACGATCGCGCTTTTGTGGTGAAGGCTGTTGTTAAGCAGGTTGAGGTTTTCCGGTGTTTGACTGAGATGGAGAGGGGGAGTTTGAACGGGCGATCGCACAAATTGTTTGCGCTGAGTGCGATCGATCGGGCGATCGTGGCTTTGCTGTCTAATATTCACGGCCGCGAACAGGCAAAACTCTCTGCTTCTCGCACCAAAAAAGAACAGAAAGAGGAAGAACTTGCTCAAAAAATACAACTGGCGGTTAGTTATTGGAATGCGGTTAGCAGTTTTATTCCCGATTGGCAATTAGTTCTGCACAAGCAAGTTGCGGCGGGGGAAATGCGCCGGGATTGCGTGCACTGTCACAGTGTTGTGCTTGAGAGTTTGGGGGAAGTTGGGGCTGCTTTGCGATCGGTTTATCCTGAGAGTTGGGAGGAACGTTTGAGCCTTTTGCAGCAGGTTGATTGGTCGATTTCTAATCCTGATTGGGAGGGTGGGATTTTGTTGAAAGGGGGGATTTCTAAGTCGAGGGCGAGTGTTAGTTGGATGACTGATTATTTGAAAAAGCGGTTGGGTTTGGAAACCGCAGAGGCACGCAGACAGTGATATAATTATCTCCTGTTTAGGCTAGAAAATTACTTTTTAGTCTGCTGACACTGCTTAAATTGTCTAGTTTCTGCGTTATGGTTGTGCCTTGCGGTGCTTAACTTTTTGTTGAAAAGAGTGTAAAATTTTAGCTCGGATTTTATTTCATCCTAGCGGGAGGAGAAAATGACTACAGGAGAAAAGTCAGAAAATAAGAATTTAGCGTATTATAGACAACGTTTTGCCGCTCTTAATGTCAGTAATACGCGCCAACGTGGTCAAGCTAATCATAAGCCAATATTACTATTATCAATCATCGATCTAATTGCTCAAGGAATAATTAGGGAGAATCAAATTTATGTTTCAGACGAATTAATTAAAACCTTTAATAAATATTGGGATATCTTAGGTTCTGAATCTCACAATCGTGGTTTGCACTATCCATTTTGGCATTTGGAAGGCGATGGTTTCTGGCATAAAAAATTAAAGTCGGGATTTAATGGTTCAAAGCCTAAGACCACTAACAAGCTAAGAGAAGCTGTAGAATACGGTAGTTGGGATAATGAATTATTCGATTTACTTCTAGACCCAAATTCGAGATCGGAATTAATAGATACACTGATTGCGACATGGTTTTCATTAAATAGGGACGATATTGGAGATATTTTACAAGTTAATCAAGATTTTGAAAAAGTTACTCAGACAGAAAGAGAACTATCAGACTCAGCAGTAATTCCTGACGCAGAACCGAAATTTTATTTAACCAAATCTGCTGTTAGAAATGCTTTTTTCAGGAAAGCAGTAGTACATACATATGATTACAAGTGTGCATTTTGTCGATTGAAAGTCATCAGAAATCTCACTCAAACTATTGTAGATGGCTCACATATTAAGCCATTTTCAAAGTTTTATGATAATCAAATTAATAATGGGATATCATTGTGCAAAAATCATCATTGGGCTTTTGACCAGGGTTGGTTTGCTATAGATGATAATTACAGAATTATCGTCGCTAATGACTTAGAAGAGGAATCCCCCAATGCCAGATGTATGAAAGATTTTCATAGTGAAACTATTCTCCTGCCCACTTCCGACCAAGATTTACCAAGACTTGAATCGCTAGAATGGCATCGGCGGAATGTATTTAGAGCTTAATAAAGTAAGTGAGGTTGAAGACATGACAGAAACAATGCTACCACTTTTTCCACCCCGTACCGTTAGGGACTTAGTGGAAGAAATAAAAAAATTAAGTCAAGAAATTAGAGATTTATATTGTTTAGATGATCTACCTTGGGTTTTAGGATATTCCGGTGGGAAAGACAGCACGGCGGTAGTGCAGCTTATCTGGTATGCAATAGCAGAATTACCACATGAAAAAAGGACGAAAAAAATTTATGTAATTACCACAGATACACTGGTAGAGAACCCGATAGTTTCTACTTGGGTACGTCAGTCATTAAAACAGATGAAGTCTGCGGCTATAAAGCAGCAGCTCCCAATAGAGCCTCATATGCTTTATCCAGATGTCAAAGATACTTTCTGGGTCAACTTAATGGGAAAAGGCTACCCAGCACCGAGACATGGATTTCGCTGGTGTACTGAACGCCTGAAAATCCTTCCTTCTAATCGGTTTGTTCGTGATATGGTGAGAATCAATGGAGAAGTAATTCTGATATTGGGTACTCGCAAAGCTGAAAGCATTAAACGCGCTGTTTCAATGGAGAAACATGAAATAGGTCGCATGAGTGACCGTCTAAATGATAAATCTAGTTCCATTAAATCTCTGCTTTATCAGAGTCCTAGTCTGCCTAATTCCCTAATTTATAGTCCGATAGAAGATTGGCGAACTGATGAAGTCTGGATTTATCTGAATCAGTGGCCTAATCCTTGGGAAAATAGCAACAAAGATTTATTTACCATGTATCGAGGCGCAACAGCAGACAATGAATGTCCTTTAGTTGTCGATACGTCTACACCTAGCTGCGGCAGTTCTCGCTTTGGCTGCTGGGTTTGCACAATGGTAAGCCAAGACAAATCTATGGAGGCAATGATTCAAAACGATGAAGAAAAAGAATGGATGCAACCTCTTCTCGATATTCGCAACGAATTAGATATAAAAGACGATCGCCCAAAAAGAGACTTCCGACGCATTTACGGTAGAGTAGAACTGTTTGAACGCAACATGGGCGACGACACAACCTCCGTCGAACCCATCCCAGGGCCCTACACCAAATTCTGGCGAGAACACTGGCTGAGACGAGTCTTGGAAGCACAAACCCAAATCCGCAAAACCGCACCCCTAGAAATGCGCGACATCACCTTAATTACCCCAGAAGAACTTAGCGAAATCCGCCGCATTTGGCTGGAAGAAAAGCATGAATTTGACGACTCTTTGCCCCGGATTTACGAAGAAGTCACGGGCGAACCTTTTGAAGATTCCCGTCCCGCCGCCGAAAGAAAACTCCTAGGTAGCGACGAATGGGCTGCGATTGAAGAGATTTGCAGCGAGGACAAAATGCACCTCGAATTGATGGCAAAACTCCTGGATACAGAACGCCAATACTACACGAAACCCCGCCGTACAGGCATTTACGGCGATTTAGACAAATGCTTTGAAACCAGTTCGCGATCGAAGGAAGAAGCGATTGGCAACGCCCACTATCAACGCAATTTAAAAAAAGCGGTGGAAGATATTAAAGCAAATCCGACGGAAAAAATTCAGCAATTCAAAGATGCGATCGCCCAAACCAACAGTTCCGCCAAAAACGGTACCGTTGATATTGCCAAACTCAAACAAGAACTTGAAAGCAACAGCAATCAAGGGAAGCAGCTATCTTGGGCAGATATCAAATTTTCAACTCCAGATGTAGGAGAGGGAAATATCAAAGATTAGCACGCAACCGCCTGCGGTTAAACCCCAAACTTGTTGACAGCCACTCCGTGCGATCGCATATAATGGTTGTCAACTAACCGCAGCATTACAAAACCCTCATCGTTTAAATTACAAAATTTTTACGACCATGATAGATCCTAATATTCCCCATCAGGATATGACATACAGCATCATCGGCTGTGCAATGAGAGTACACCGGAGGACACAAAAAGGTTTAAGAGAAAAACATTACCAAAGATCCTTTGATGCAGAAATGCTTGAATCTGGAATTACCACAGAAATGGAATATCCCAAACAAATTTACGACGGTCAAGTTTGGATGGGAATCCTCTATCTAGACCATTGGGTCAATGAATGTATTGTAGTAGAGGATAAAGCCGTAAATTATCCAATGACCGACAAAGATAAAGCTCAAATAATAGCTTACCTAGCAGCTACAGGAGCACAAGTAGGTTTATTTATAAACTTTGGACGCAGCAAATTAGAATATCACCGAATCCTCCCACCAAAATCTGTACAAGGTTGGCAGAAACACATTCAACAATACTTGTGGCGGCCCAGAACAAGTGGCAGAGGCTGGATGAGGGGAAGTTCAGGAACCTATGAAGAAACAGATGCGGAACTCCCCTTACCTCCCAGCATTAGACCCCAGAATCAGGAGGAAGATTCAACTGATGTAATTGATTGGTAGCAAGGGGGGAAGCGGTTAGCAACGGATTTTGTAACGGATGTAACGGATGATTAGCAACGTATTTTATAAAGGATTTAACGGATGATTAGTCACTGATTAATTATCAAATCTAATTCCTTCCTAATATGTTCCCACCAACCAACAACCCATCCGTAAAATCCGTTACAAAATCCGCTGCCGAACCCCCCACCAACAACCCATCCGTAAAATCCGTTACAAAATCTGCTGCCGAACCCCCCACCAACAACCCATCCGTAAAATCCGTTACAAAATCCGCTGCCGAACCCCCCACCAACCACCCATCCGTTAAATCCGTTACAAAATCCGCTGCCGAACCCCCCACCAACCACCCATCCGTTAAATCCGTTACAAAATCCGCTGCTAACCGCCCCCCCACCAACCAACAACATCTACAATGCAATTCCTCGAACTCGTCCTCAAAAACTTCGGCCCCTATGCAGGCACCCAAACCATCAATCTCCGCCCCGAAAAAGACGGAAATCCCTGCCCAGTCATTTTATTTGGCGGCATGAACGGCGGCGGCAAAACCACCCTCATGGACGGCATTCGCCTCGCCCTATACGGCGGCCGCGCCCAATGTTCCACCAGAGGCAATTTAAGCTACAGCGACTTTCTCAATCAATGCGTCAACCGCCACACTCCCCCATTAGAAGATACCCGCGTCGAACTAACATTTGAACAAGTCCAAGATGACAAATTAACTCAATTCAAAATAGTTAGATACTGGAAAAAATTAGATATCAAAGACAACCTAAGCATTCTCATCTACAGCGAGATTGTTAGCGATTGGTGGTCGGACAAAGCAATTACTAACACCTGGGACGAATACATCGAAACCCTTTTGCCAGTCGGAATATCCAACCTATTTCTGTTTGACGGCGAACAAGTAAAAGAACTCGCCGAACTCGAAACACCGCCAGAGTTTGTCGTCGGGGCGATTAAATCTCTTTTAGGTTTAGAATTAGCAGAACGCCTCGCCGTCGATTTAGAAATATTAGCAGGCCGCAAGCGAAAAGAAATTGCTGGCAAAAAAGACTTGGCTGCTTTAGATAAAATCGAACAAACTTTTAAGAAAATTACTGATGAAATAGACTTAGCTAAGCAAGAACAAGCCAGCTTTAAAAACGAATTAGATAAAGCTCAAAAAAATCAGCAACAAGCATCAGAAAAGTTTATTTATGAAGGCGGGAAAATTGCCGCCGATCGCAGTCAACTAGACAGACAGCTAAACGACTACAGAAATCAGGCAGACAAAACCCGTCAAGCCCTGATGGAATTGGCATCAAATACGCTACCGCTAGCCTTAATTTCGCCCTTGCTAAGTGAAGCAAAAATTCAAGCAGAAACAGAAGCAAGCCAGCAGCAAGCAAAGATTGCCCAAAATGTTATCAAACAAAGAAGCGATCGCCTTCTCAACTATATCGCGGAAATCTCGTTAAATCCCCAACAGCTAGATAAAATTCAAGACTTCATCCGCCAAGAAAACCAAGAACTCGAACGGCAAGCGGGAACAGACGCCCCGCCCTGGATGAACGCCGACAACAACAGCATCCAGCAACTCGAAAACCTTCTTGGCTACCAAATCAAAGCCCAGCAAATTCTAGCCCGCGACCAAATAGAAGAAATCAAAAGCATCGAAGCAGAAATTGACTTTACAGACAGACAACTCGCAGCCGCCGCTTCCCCCGAAGCCTACGAAAAACTAGAAGAAGAGGTTAGGAAAGCCCAAAAAGCAGTCGCTATCGCAGCCGCAGCCTTAGAATCAGCCAACCGCCGCGTCGATGAATTAGAGAGAGAATTAGCCAAAAACCAAAAAGAACTAGAAAACTACAGCAGCGAATACATCACCATCAGAAACAGCCAACACGTCATCGCCTCCATCGCCAAAGCCCAAGCTACCCTGAAACTCTTTAAAGAAAAACTCACCCTCAAAAAACTCAACAAACTCGAAATAGAAATTACCGACTGTTTCCGCTACCTGTTGCACAAAACCGACCTCGTGCACAGAGTTGCGATCGACACTCAAACATTTAGCCTTTCGATTTACGATCCAGAAGGCAAACCAGTACCCAAACACCGACTTTCAGCCGGGGAAAAACAATTGCTGGCGATCGCCTTTTTGTGGGGATTGGCTAGAGTATCCGGGAGACAATTGCCAGTGGCGATCGACACACCCTTGGGCCGCCTCGACTCCTCCCACAGAAACAACCTAGTGGAACGCTATTTCCCCTCGGCCAGCCACCAAGTCATCCTGCTTTCTACCGACACGGAAATTAGAAAAGTAGAATATGAAAAACTCCAAGAATTAGAGGCGATAGCCCACAGCTACCTCCTCAAATACGACTCCGCCAAACACCAAACCACCGTCGAAACTGGTTATTTTTGGGAATAAAAATTCGCCCTAAAAAATAGCCGCAACCCCCTTGACTTTGCTGGGGAGTTGCGGTAGTATATATAGCATAATGGGATGGTTGCGAAAATTTTATTTTTGCCACCATCCCATTATTAAGGATAAATCCTACTACAATCAGAATACCAAAAAAAACCGATTTAATCAAGTCGCGCCGTGTAAAAAAATGTTAATTATTTCCAGTTATCTAGAGGCTTTGCTTCCCCAAGATTAACACTTTTTACAATATACCAAAAAATCTTAAACTCATGGAACCACCAGTCGATCGCATCCTTTTATCCCAAACAGCCAAGGACCAACTGTCAAAACTCAAACGATCGACTAAAATCGATCGCTGGAACATCCTCTGTCGGTGGGGATTTTGCCGATCGCTAGCCGAACCCAGCATCCCATCCCCAGTACCAATTCCCAGCGACAGCAACGTCGAATTAAGCTGGGATGTCTTCGGCGGCGACATGGCCGATATCTTGATAATGGCCCTCAAGCAGCGGTGTCACCAAGACAATTTAGGCACAGAAAAAGAAACTCTAGCGAGACAGTTTCGCCTGCACTTGCACCGAGGGATTGGTTATTTGGCCGGCGATCCGAATATTAAGAAAATTGAAGACTTGGTGGCGATCGCTCTTTCGCCTGAAAAATTAAGAAATTAACTGATTTTTGACTGTTGGCGGTTCACTCATGTGATTGGTTATATCAATTCCGGTTGGATCGGAATGATTTAACCGCAGAGTACGCAGAGAACACAGAGGAAGAGAAGAGAGAGGAATAATTTTGATGAATCGTGGATTTGATATTATTAGCAGACTCCAACAAGTAACAAATAACTTATTACTTCTGTAACAGGGGGAAAAAATGACCTACTGGCCCTTGGCCTTCCCCAATATCCAAAGCATATTTGAGAGCATGAGTAACATAATCCTTAGCCAATCTCACAGCTGTAAACAAATCTTTACCTAATGCTAAATTAGCGGCGATCGCAGCACTCAAAGTACAACCAGTCCCGTGAGTATTGGGAGTATCAACATTCTCAGTCTTCAACACCTCCAACCGCGTACCGTCAAACCAAACATCAATCCCTCGCAAATCCCCCTTCATCCCGCCACCCTTTACCAAAACCGCCTTCGCCCCTAAACTGTGAATTTTCTTCGCCACCGATCGCATATCGTCTAGAGAAACAATCTGCAAACCGCTCAAAATCTGGGCCTCAAACCGATTCGGAGTCACAACAGCAGCCATTGGAATCAAAACATCCTGCAAAAATGCGATCGCCCCATCATCGATCAATCGATCGCCCGATCGTGATACCATCACCGGATCGACAACCAAATTCCCGATTCCCAAAGCCTCAACCTGTGAAGCCACCGCCGCCATAATTTCCCGGTTCAACAGCATCCCAGTCTTCACAGCATCCACCCCAATATCCCCAACCACCGCCTCAATTTGAGCCGCCACAGCCTCCGCAGACAAAGCATCCACCCGCGTCACCCCCAAAGTATTTTGAGCCGTCACGCAAGTCAAAGCACTTGTACCGTGCACGCAGTGAAACGCAAAAGTCCGCAAATCCGCCTGAATCCCAGCCCCGCCGCCACTATCAGAACCCGCCACAGTCAAAGCCACAGGAATCCTAGATTTAATCATCTTCTTTCACCCCAGATAAACACCAAAATTCCCCAGACACATCCCAATCATATCTGTGGCACGGGCGTCCCGCCTGTGCTTCCGTGGCACGGGCGTCCCGCCTGTGCTTCCCGTGGCACGGGCGTCCCGCCTGTGCTTCCCCGTGGCACGGGCGTCCCGCCTGTGCTTCCGAAGGGGTTAAAATTCCCCAAACAAAATTAGCTATGATTAAACCAAATGTAAAGAATTATTGCAAACAACTGTGAAAATCACCCGAATCGACCTCAACTCTTGGATCTTCCACATCGCAGGCCAAACCATCCTCGTCGATCCCTGGCTAGTCGATCCCCTCGTATTTTACGGTCAACCCTGGCTGTTCACCGCCTACCACAACACCCCCGGATCCTTCACTCCCAGCACCTTACCGCCGATCGACCTCATCCTAATTTCCCAAGGATTAGACGACCACTGTCACAGGCCAACACTCGAACAGCTCGATCGCACAATTCCCGCGATCGCCTCACCCACCGCCGCCAAAGTCCTCAGCAGTTTAGGCTACACCCATATCACATCTTTAGCAAATTGGCAAGAATTTAATTATCAAGAAAAGTTACAAATTACCGCCGTACCCGGAGCCGAAATCGGGCCCGGACAGGAAGAAAACGGCTATTTGCTCAAAGATTTAAGCAGCAGCGAGACACTTTATTACGAACCGCACTTACCGCCCTTAGAAAAAGTCAAACAGAAAATAGACACAGTAGACGTAGCCATCGCCCCAGTCGTCGGTCAAATCTTCCCCTTCCTCGGACAAGTCATCATCGGCCCTTCGGAAGCCCTCAGCCTCGCCCAAACACTCAAACCTCGGTTTTTCCTGCCGACAGCGGCGGGAGACATCAGAACCACAGGCATTTTACCAATGTTAGTGCGATCGATCGGCAGCATCCCCGAATTTCGCGATTTACTAGCAAAATCCGGCCTCTCCACCCAACTCCTCGAACCCGAACCAGGCCAAACCCTGGAAATTTTAGATTTTAGATTTTAGATTTTAGATTTTTTAGATTTTAGATTTTAGATGCTCGATATTTTCGATTTTTTAGATGGGAGATTGGAGATTCAATATTGCCAAATCCCCAATCGCCAAATCCCCAATCGCCAAATCCCCAATCGCCAAATCCCCAATCTAAAATCTAAAATCTAAAATCTAAAATCATCTTGGCGGACGACGGTTACGCAAAAACTCAGGAATATCCAATCCCAAATCCTGCGGCGGTTTCGCTTTCGGATCGGGCGTCTGTTGAGCAGGAGTCACCGGAACAGTTGCAGCCCGCCAAGGAGCATTAACATTTTGCGTGCGCCCCGGAGGCGGAGGCGACGCAACTTCCCCCGAAAAACCAGTAGCGATCACAGTAATCTTAATTTCGCCCTGAAGCCGCTCGTCAATCACCGCTCCAAAAATAATATTGGCATTCGGATCGACAACCTCGTAAATCGTCTCAGCCGCCGCATTCACCTCGTGCAGCGTCATGTCAGTACCGCCAGTGATGTTAAACACCACACCTCTAGCGCCCTCAATAGACGAAGCTTCCAGCAGAGGCGAAGAAATAGCCTGCATCGCCGCCTCCCTAGCCCGCGACTTGCCAGAACCCACGCCAATGCCCATCAAAGCCGAACCCGCATCCGCCATTACTGCCCGCACGTCAGCAAAGTCAACATTCACCAAACCGGGAATAGTAATAATGTCAGAAATACCCTGAACCCCTTGGCGCAGGATATCGTCAGCAACTCGAAAAGCCTCTTGTACCGGCATTTGTTCCGAAATCACAGACAGCAGCTTGTCGTTAGGAATTACGATCAGCGTATCCACCCGAGTTTGCAAAGCCGCGATTCCTTCCTCAGCTTGGCTGGTGCGCCGCCGTCCCTCAAACGTAAAAGGCCGCGTTACTATGCCCACAGTTAAGGCGCCCATTTCCTTAGCGACCTCAGCCACGATCGGAGCCGCGCCCGTGCCCGTACCACCGCCCATACCGGCCGTGATAAATACCAAATCCGCATGATTCAGAGCATTAGCAACTTCATCGCGGGATTCCTCCGCAGCCTTTTGACCGATCGCCGGATTGCCCCCCGCGCCCAAACCGCGCGTCAACTTCTGTCCGACTTGCAAGCGTTTCGGAGCATTTGAGAGAACCAGAGCTTGGGAATCTGTATTCACGCACCAAAACTCGACACCAGAAACCTCGCTAGCAATCATCCGGTTAACGGCGTTGCCCCCACCACCGCCGACGCCAATTACTTTGATTTTGGCGGCACTGCTGGGCATTATGTCTTTGGGATTGACCATAGGATCGATATCAATACTATCTACATTTACATAACCAGACTTGCGTCTAAAGGGATTGGCGGAATCTGCTGCCACCGGAAAATTTTTTACTTCTTCCGAAGGGGGACTGTCTTGGTCAGACCCCTGTCTATTATTAAGCTTCATTAGAGTCGGGGATGGTAGATTAGAGCTTGTTAACTAAACGCCAATTCACAATCAACTATAGGCTAAGTTGCGCGAAAAACTAACACAGATCGATGCTTAATGTTAGCAATCTCGGATTTGGCCGACCTCGCTAGCCCAGACCTCGCTTGACGCCATCCAGGTACTTGACCGGATTAAGGCAGTTGTAAGCTGCGTCAGAAGGAAAAAAATGGATACTAGCCCCAGACGCGGAGCGCTATCCAAAAACTGTGCTGATTTGAAGCCCTATCGATCCTGATGGGCAAAAATTCTGCCTGTCGATCGATACCTTCTACCTTCTGTTGACAGAGGATCAATTCTGGGCGCGAGTGGGTGCGCGAGTGGAACTCTGCTTTGTCAAACTTACCCAAACTTTGCTAAAGCCACCTTTAGCCGCAATTCGGAGTTGACTTCCTGCGCTGTTGGGTGGTCGGCCATCCCAAGATAAGCAGGCTATCCCCCAATAGCCTTGGGTTCCCAATTTAAAATATTTAAACTGGCATTGAGATCGCGATCTATTGAGGAGCCACAAGCAGGACAATCATAAGTCCGAACGCTTAGTGGCATATCTTTTTTATGCCCGCAATTCGCACAAGTCTTAGAACTGGGGAACCATCGATCTACCAGCACTAAATTAGCTCCATACATTTTGCACTTATAATTTAGCTGCCGCCTGAATTCGTAAAACCCTAAGTCGGATATTGCCCCAGCCAACTTGTGATTTGCCATTATTCCGCTTACGTTCAAGTCTTCTATATTGATTGACTTGAAAGTTTTAGCTAAATAAGTCGTTAACTTTTGAAGGAAATCTTTGCGAATGCAAGCTATTCGTGCGTGAAGTCTGCCGAGCTTGTTGTAAGTTTTGCGCTGATTGTTTGAGGCTTTTATTTGTCTTGATGCCTTGCGCTGCAACCGTGCAAGCTTGGTTTTCGCTTGCTTTAATGGCTTTGGTGCATCAAACACTTGACTGTTTGACAGGGTAGCAAAATATTTAATACCCACGTCAATCCCTACAGAGCTTTCGGGTTGTTGAATTGGTAAAAGTTCCGCATCAACACAGAAAGAGACGAACCAGCGATTTCCTTCTTGTGAAATGGTAAAAGTTTGAGAGACAAAACCGCATTCCAGTGGCTCGTGAAGTCGAAAAGTTCCCTGCGTGGGAATCTTAATGGTGTTGCCAGCAGTTAGTAAAACTTTTCCATTAGACGAATCAACCGTGAATGATTGCCCATCCCGGCGGCTGGCAAATTTCGGATGATCGGCTTTTCCCAAGCGATACCGACTGAACGCATCTTTCAAGTCAATCAAAGCGTTTTGGTAAACTCGACTGGACAACTGGTTCATCCAAGCGCATTCAGGTTGTTTCTTGACGTGGTTGGTGAGAACTTTCTTGACTTCGTTGATGACCTTTGAGTCTGAAAAATTGCCCTCACCGTACATTTGGACTCGCAAGCTCAATCCCATGTTAAATACTACACGCCGGAATCCTGCGTGTTTTGCCATCAAGGTTGCTTCCCTATTATTCAATTTGAGCGCTCGCTTGACGGCAAACATGGAAATTCCTCTCAA
The DNA here is from genome assembly GCF_036701935.1 of Microcoleus sp. M2_D5. Lineage (NCBI taxonomy): Bacteria > Bacillati > Cyanobacteriota > Cyanophyceae > Oscillatoriales > Microcoleaceae > Microcoleus > Microcoleus sp. M2_D5. Next base: position 44,013 of record NZ_JAUBRP010000007.1, read on the forward strand.
CAATCAACTTTAGATAAGTTTAGCAAACTATTTAGCAATTAAGTCCGACTCCAAACTGCCGGGGAGTTGTGGCAAATGGACGATCGGCGAAGCAGGATTTTTTAAGTCAATGTAGGCTATGAGGCTTGAATCTATCTGTTTTGGCAATTGTCGCATTCGGTCTAAAACCTTAAGTTGCTCCGCAGTCTTGGAACTGTACGGCCCTAAGTGTACGGTACCGATTTCTGTTTTCAATATCAAGTTGTTCGGGTTTTGCCAATTAATCTCAAATACTTTCACCGTCAAGCCGCTGAGTCCTTGGTAAAACTTCGGCCAAGACGCGCGATACTGTTCCAAAGGCCCGATGACTTTTAAAGTTGGCAAAGAACGCTGAGGCGGAGGTCCCGCAATGCTGCCGGGCCCGATCGAACTATTGTGCGATCGTACAGCAGTATAACTATCCGACGGCATCCAACCTCCGCGAGCGTCCAGCCACCCCACTTTTTCCTTGTCACTGTTCGATCTCAACACCGCCGTCGGCTGCGCCACCGCCACGGGCAAGCGTTCTGCCACTTCTATAGTCAAACTCGGTGGAAACAAGTTACGAGTCACCTTCGCTTTGGCGATCGGCCCGGTGGACTCCAGCTTTTGGGCCAGGGCCTGCGGTTGAATCCCCCACAGCGACTGCGGGTAAGACAGCGGCACTAAAGACCGCACCGCCTTATCCGATAGCCACTGATTGCCCTCCACCTTCACTTGTTCCGATCGGGCAATCAACCAAGCCGGCTGAGCAATCCACCACAACAAACCTCCAGCCATTGCGCTTGCTGCCAGCATTTGCCACACCACAGCCGCCAATCGAGCGCGACGGATCTGCCGCAACTTTTGGCGCCTGCGCCCTAACTCTGTTTGAGAAACCGCTCCAAAACTAGCCATCTACCTCTTGACAATATAGTAATTAACGATTAGCACAAATTCAAAACTGTTTAATCTTTCTCTCTCGAACCCTGTTTTCCCCTACCATTTAACCAGATATCCGCAAATTTACCCATCCTCCGGGCAATATCAGTAATATCACTGATCCCGCTAAGTAATAAAAAATTATTAATTAAAAATTCCCAATTCCAGCGCCGGGAAAACCCCTTACCAGCTCAAGGTTCTTTGGGTATTTAGGGCATTACCCCACAGGGCAAAAGGTTACAAATCAAACTAAACTCAAGTAAAGAAAGTTTAGACTTTCGATTAACTTTTTAACTTTTATTCGGCTTCAATTGTGATCGCACTCGAATTAGACAGATTCTATAAAGCCTGCAACCCCAGCAAGACCCTTGTTGCGGGAGACCCAGGGGATTATCAATACTACATTGATTTTGGTTCCGTGCGTGGCGGCAAAATCATTGAATCTTTACAGCGAACCATTACCCGCATCTCCCCCAATGAGCCAACCTGTCAGCTATTTACAGGGCATATCGGGTGTGGCAAATCTACGGAATTGTTTCGACTAAAAGCTGAGTTAGAGCAAGAGGGTTTTTGCGTCGTCTACTTCGAGTCTTCCCAAGACTTAGACATGGGGGATGTAGATATCAGCGATATTTTGCTGAGCATTGCCCGCCAAGTTAGCGAAACTATGGAATCGGCTAAAATTAAACTCAGACCGAGCTATTTTACCAATCTGTTTGCAGAAGTGGCAGAATTTTTGCAGACTCCCATAGATTTGTCAGCGGAAGCCGAGTTATCTGTAGGCATTGCTAGAGTGACTGCTAAAACTAAAGACTCTCCCAAACTGCGATCGCAACTCAGGCAATATCTCGAACCCCGCACCAACAGCATCTTGCAGTCGATCAACGAAGAACTCCTCAACAAAGCTAACGCCGAACTCAAGCAGCAAGGTAAAAAAGGGCTCGCAGTCATCGTTGACAACCTCGATCGCCTCGACGCCTCCCTCAAACCCAGCGGACGCACACAGCCAGAATACCTGTTTTTAGACCGGGGCGAACAGTTGAAAAAACTTAATTGCCATGTTGTCTACACGATTCCCTTGACTTTGATTTTTTCCAACGACTTCGGCCGCCTCGCCAGTCGATTTGGAGTCAAGCCCAAGGTGATGCCCATGGTACCAGTGCAAGTGCGATCGGGCGAAGACCACAAGGAGGGAATGGCACTGCTGCGGCAGCTAGTATTAGCTAGAGCTTTCCCCGCAGTTGCTCCCGATCGACGCATTGATTTGATTTCCCAGGTGTTTGACTCTCCCGAAACTTTAGACCGCCTTTGTCGGATTAGTGGCGGTCACGTTCGCAACCTACTGATGCTTTTGTATAGCTGTTTGCAGCACGAAGACCCTCCCTTCTCTGGCGAATGCCTCGAAAGCGTCATTCAAGAATATCGCGATGACCTTTTGGGAGCCATCAATGACATGGAATGGGAATTACTGTTTCAAGTTGTCAACCGACAAAGTGTAACAGGCGAAGAAGAGTCTCAAATCTTGTTGCGAAGTATGTTTGTCTTTGAATACCGCGATCGAGAAGGTCGTTGGTTTGGGATTAATCCAGCCCTAGCAGAAACCAGAAAATATAAGGAGTGGCTGCAGCGCAGTGAGCCAAAATAGTTGGGATTTTTGAGATAGCTTCGTGACTCTAAGAACCCTTAACTACGAGGGATTTAGAAAGAATTCAACTGAAAATTCATCGCTCACAACTCCGAAATTTTACCATCCAATACAGAAAGCAGTCAGCGGTTTTTTCCCCTGGCTAATTTCTGTTGAATGCTGGCTATAGGCGGTGAATTTTATTGTCGTGTAAAACGTTGCCACCGCTAAGGACTTTGCCCACTCTCAAATATCATATCTGCAATGTCAGACCCCCTATGTCTGTTTTTACCTGTTGCTCTTAATTTCACATAATCCCATACCGGAGAACATTTTTTTTTGCTGTTATGCTAAATGCCTGCTACAGATATATCGAAGTTGTTTACTAATAGCTAGCCCTCGGTACGAGCGTGAACTAAGCAGTTGGCTATTTACGATCTGTAGTCCTTTATATATAGCTGAATCAAAAAATCTAAGATAACCTTAAATTTTTATTCGCAACTCTAGCATTCTCGGAGATAGAGAGGTATGATATCTTTACATTGGATCTAATAAATATGGTAAGTATTGATAGAACAAGTAGGAAAAACTACGTATTTATACAGAGATAAAGCGTCAGACAGAGACGGCGCTGTCTAAGTAGATACGCTTTCAGTCACGATTGGCGAGCGTTAGGTAATTGATTAATGCAAAAGAGGTGCACGCATGACCGATCTAATTAAGGTACAAGAAACTGCCAACTACAACGAGCGCTCGCTCAAAACTCTGGTCAGGTCAATCACAATGTCTCAACACCAATTCTCGCTAATTTTGGTGCGCTGCAACTACGAGCAGTTGCGGCAGGGCTGGGCGCAGCGGCTGCGAGAAGTGTCCCCAGTTCCAATTCAAGATATCGTCCTGCCACCTTCAGTCAAAACCCTCTACACTACTCTGCTCTCAAGCACTTTCCAGGAGGGGTACTCGCCTGTCGGTGTCGCCTCGGCTTTGATGGTATTCGGTTTAGAAACAGTAGTAGCGATCGACGAACTGATGGCTTCTACCAATCAAGTGCGAGACGAATTTCGCAAAAATTTTTCCTGCCCGGTGATTTTGTGGGTAACAGATGACATCGTAACCAAAATGATTCGTCTGGCCCCGGATTTCAAAAGTTGGGCCGCCGCCACAATAAAATTTGAAATGGGCGTTGACGAATTAATTAATTTCCTCGCTAGGCGGGCAGATACTATATTTAAAATAGGCGAACTCAATCAAGAACTCGCCAGCAGCAACGCCAGCACGATCGCTAATTGTGAAACTTGCGAAACCCCGTGCGAAAAACGCGGCCGGGAGCACGAAATCAGCCCTGGAGAACGCTTTCTAACTTTTAACTCAGGGCCCCAAAACCGACGACAATCAGATGTCCACTCGTACTCGCCGTTGAGTCCCGGCAATACCTTCGATTTGGCGATCGGCTCTTTGCCACGCCGAGAACTAGAATTAGCTTTAAGAGATTTACAAAATCGCGGTGAAGAATTAGAACCCGCCCTCAAAGCCAGCCTGCAATTCGTTCTCGGTCGAGATTACTATGTCAGCGACCAAACCGAAACTGCCTTAATTCACTACCAAGAAAGTTTAGTCTTTTGGCAGCAGAAAACGGGCCGCTGGGAACTGGAAAACTTGGAACATTCCGAAAACCCAGAAACCTTCTCCTCCTTGTCAAATCCTGTCCCCAAAATTTTATTTTTAGAGAGAGAAGGCATAGTGCTGTTTCACATAGCCCTGTGTCACCGCTTGCAAGCAGCCAGAAACCCGGTAGCCAACCGCCACCACTGGGAACAAGCTAGGATTAGCCTGGAACAATCTAGAAACGCTTTCTCCCTTGCCTCACGCCCGGAATTGGTAGCTGAGGTGACAGCACACCTCGGAGAAGTGCTGCAGCGCCTGAAAGCTTGGGGAGAGTTGCAAGCATTAGCGGAAAATTCTTTGCAGTTGCACTTCACTTACGGTACTCCCAGCCAACTAGCTCAAGATTACGGCTTTTTGGCTGAAGTTGCCCTGCAACAGTCGAGGTGGAGTCAAGCCCGCCAGCTAGCCGAGTTGGCTTTGGCGATTTTGGATCAAACGCCTCATGATTTGAGATTGCTGATTGAAGATTTGAGATTGGGGTTTGAGGGAAATTATCCAGAATTTGTGGGCCCTAACGAGTTAAGTAACGAACCCAAATCTAAAATCCAACATCCCAAATCCGACAGGAGTTCGTATCTTTTACTTTTAGCCAGAAGTTTGCGGCAGTTAGGGCAGTGGGAAGCGGCGGTTCATTCTTTGGAGTTGGCTCAATCTCAAAGCGAGCCGAAGTACGACCCCCGACTTTACATCGATATTTTGACGGAATTGCAAGCGGTTTATTTCGAGCAGGGAGAGTATCTCAAAGCTTTTCGGATAAAAAAAACCCAACGTTCGATCGAATATCAATACGGATTTAGAGCTTTTATCGGAGCCAGCCAATTACAGCAGCAGCGCCAAGCCGTCAATCCTTCGGGGCCTTCAGCTCAAAACCAAGCTGCCATTGCAGCGTCCATGACAGCCTACTCCCGCCAGAAAGATATCAATCGCTTGCTAGAAAGAATTAGCAGAGACGATCATAAATTAACTATTATTCACGGGCCCAGCGGAGTTGGGAAAAGTTCTCTAGTCAATGCCGGCTTAGTACCAGCTTTGAAAAATATTACTCCGGGCGCGCGCGATACCTTGCCCGTAGTAGTCAAGGTTTACACCGACTGGCTGGTGGAGTTAGAAAATGCTTTGAACAGCGCGCTGTACGACAAACAAGCCGAAGAGGAAAGGAAATTAATCTCGAAAGGAGTACAGGAAATCAATAAAAAAAGTTGCTCGGTTATTCCTGCTCGCAGCTCGGAAGTCTCTTCTTTTATTATAGAACAGTTGCGCGAAAATGCCACAAATAATTTGTTAACGGTGCTGATTTTCGATCAATTTGAAGAGTTTTTCTTTGTTTCGACCTCAGTGGCACAAAGACAACTTTTTTATAATTTTTTGCGTTTGTTTTTGAACTTGCCTTATGTCAAGATAATTCTGTGCTTGCGCGAAGATTATTTGCACTACTTACTAGATTGCGATCGCTTCCCAAATCTTGACGCTATTAACAATAATATTCTCGACAAAAGTATCCGCTACCAACTGCGGAGTTTTTCTATCAAAGACGCGCGGGCTGTCATCGGACACTTAACTGAACGGGCGGAATTTTATTTAGAGCCTGCACTGATCGATGCCTTCGTAGAAGATTTAGCAGACGAACTGCAAGAAGTGCGACCGATCGAATTGCAGGTAGTAGGAGCGCAACTGCAAGAAGAAGGTATTATCAGTCTAGCACAATACCAGCAATTGGGGGACAATCCCAAAGCGGAATTAGTGAAACGATCGCTCGAAAGAGTCATCTCTGACTGCGGGCCCGTTAACGAAGAAGCAGCTTGGAAAATCTTGTTTTCCCTGACAGATGAAAGAGGCGTTAGACTGATAAAAACCAAACACGAACTCTCGTTAGTTACAGGCACGCAGCCAGCCGATGCCCGCGAAACCGAATTATCGGCGATCGGCAGAAACCGAATTTCCCTACCGCGACAGTTCGCTGCATACCCTGAAAGCCGACCCAAGAAAACCGACAACCTGGACTTAATTTTAGACATTTTGGTTGGTCACGGTTTGCTATTTTTGCTACGGGAAGCGCCCGAAGACCGCTATCAATTGGTACACGACTATTTAGTGCGACCGATTCGCCAAAGATTCGGCTTAGAAGCGAGACTCCACAAAGCAGAAGCAGACAAAAAAATGAGTCAAGCACAGCTCTACCGAGCCAATACTTTTCTCAAACAACTGCTGGGAGTAGCAGTGATTGGGGTCATGCTGCTCACCAGTTCCACCATCGCAGCCGTAAATTTTTGGTGGCGGGCTGTGGGTCAAAAACAGCTAGCTGTCGCTCAAACTCAGAGAGCCGAAATCAGTACCCTGACAGCAGCTTCGGAAGCACTTTATTTCTCAAACAACAAATTTGACGCCATGATGGAAAGTTTGAGAGCTGGTAAAAAGTGGAAACAGATCGAACACTCCCAACAAATGTATACTCTCAAAGACACCGAAATCTTGATTTCTGCAGCCCTCCAGCAGGCCGTTTATGGAGTCAAAGAACGCAACCGCTTGGAGGGACACGGCGATGTAGTTTGGGGTCTTAGCTTCAGTCCAGACGGCGAAACCATAGCTTCCTCCAGTGTAGATAAAACCGTCAAACTTTGGCGGCGCGACGGCAGTTTGCTGGCAACTTTCAAAGACCACACTAACAGTGTCTCCTGTGTCGCGTTCAGTCCCGACAACAAAACCATAGCGTCGGCAAGTTTAGATAAAACTGTAAAAATTTGGCAAACAGACGGCAGTTTGCTGGCAACTTTCAAAGGACATACTAATAGCGTTACCAGCGTGGCTTTTAGTTCTGACGGTCAAACGATCGCCAGTGGCTCTACAGACAAAACTATCAAACTTTGGAAAACCGACGGCACGCTGCTGCGAACGATCGAACAATTTGCTCCCGTAAATTGGCTAAGCTTCAGCCGCGACGGCAAAATAATCGCTGTGGCGAGCGATGACGGTAGTGTGAAACTGTGGAGTTCTGACGGTAAGTTAATCGCTAATTTATGGCACAGCGAAAACAGACAACCCTCGAAAATTTACACCGTCAGTTTCTCCCCCGATGGTGAAACGATCGCCAGTGCGGGTGAAGATAAAACGGTGAAAATCTGGAGCATCGCTGCACTCAAACACCCACCAACAGAAAATTCAACACCAGCAAAAAAAGGTGAACTGTTAACAACTTTGCGGGGACACACCAAGTGGGTATTTGGTGTCAGTTTCTCCCCCGACGGTCAAACACTTGCTTCTGGAGGTGCAGACGGGACTGTCAAACTCTGGAGTCTTGCTGGTGTTGGCGACAAACGCCCAACCGATGCTAGCAACATTAAACCAGAGAGTCGCTTGCTGAGAACTTTTGAGGGACACGCCGATCGAGTTACTCAGGTGAGTTTTAGCCCGGAAGGCAAAACCTTGGCTTCGGCAAGTTTTGACAAAACTATCCGGCTGTGGCGACTCGACGACGTGCCGCTCAAAACCCTCGACGGACACCAAAACCGGGTGCAAGGCGTGACTTTTAGCCCCAACGGCCAAAGGCTGGCTTCTGCTTCTACGGACAACACTATCAAACTCTGGAGCCGCACGGGGGTTTTGCTGGAAACCTTGGAAGGACACACTCAGAGAGTCGCCAGCGTCAGTTTCAGCCCCGACGGCCAGCTACTTGCTTCTGGGAGTTACGACAAAACGGTGAAAGTCTGGAGTTTGACAGAAGATGGCATGAATAATATTCTCCCTTGTCCTTCGGCTCCCCTATTCCCGTGTTCGCCTTCTGTGCTGTTGACTCTCGACGGCCACGCCGACAGCGTGATGAGCGTGAGTTTTAGCCCCGACAGCGAGATTCTGGCAACGGCTAGCAAGGATAAGAGTGTGAAACTCTGGACTAGAAACGGCAGGCTGATTAAGACTTTGACGGGGCACACAGGCTGGGTGACTGGGGTGACTTTCAGTCCCGACGGAGAAATGCTGGCTTCTGCAAGCGATGACGGTACTGTAAAACTCTGGAATCGGGACGGTCGTTTGCTGAGAACTTTTGAAGGGGCTCACAACAGTTTTGTGTTGGGGGTTGCTTTTAGCCCTGACGGCAAAATGCTGGCTTCGGCGGGTTACGACAATTCGGTGAAATTGTGGAAGGTGGACGGGACTTTGGTGGCGACGCTGCTGAAGGGTTCTAGCGACAGCGTGACTAGCGTTGCTTTTAGCCCCGATGGTTTGTTGGTTGCTTCGGGCAGTTACGATCATAAGGTGAAGCTTTGGAGCCGCAGCGGGACTTTGCTGAAAACTTTGACGGGTCACAAAGATAGCGTGATGAGTGTGAGTTTTAGCCCGGATGGGAAGGTTCTGGCTTCTGCTGGCCGGGATAATCGGGTGATTTTGTGGAATTTGGATCTTGACGATTTGCTGGTGAGGGGCTGTGACTGGGTGGGGGATTATCTGAGAACTAATCCTAATGTGAGCGATCGCGATCGGCGTCTCTGTGAGGGGGTTGGGACAAAACCAAATCGATTTTAGATTTTAGATTTTAGATTTTCGATTGGGGAATTGAGTGGATTTTCGATTTTAGATTTTAGATTTTCGATTGGGGAATTGAGTGGATTTTCGATTTTACTCACCCGCTTGAGGAGCTCGATCGCTAATTTCTCCCCCCTTCCCCCTCTCTCCCTCCCCCCTTCTCCCCCTCCCCCTTTCTCAAAAACTATTTTTTCCTTCCCCTTGCTCTCGGCTTCCTGTAAAGTAAATAATTGTAAAGAAATATGAGTTTTCTCTTATCCTCTGGTTAAGACCGCCAGCTAGCATTCACAATTAAGACCCCGATTAGAATTTCCTATGTCACAGCTTTTCCCGCGAAAATTTCTAGCCTCTGTTGCCGCATTTTTTCTGGCTTTGTCGGTGTGGACGATCGCACCTGCGGCCCACGCTTTCAACAATCCCGATTTGTTGCCCTCAACTCAGACGCCGATCATTGATTTAGCTAAAGCCCTCACGGATATTGAAGAACAAAGTTTGGCAAAAAATTTAAAGGCATTTGAAGCCGAAACCGGCTGGAAACTGCGAGTGCTGACTCAGTACGATCGCACCCCCGGTTTGGCTGTCAAAAGCTATTGGGGGCTAGATGACAAGAGTGTGTTATTAGTTGCTGACCCGCGAGGGGGCAATTTGCTCAATTTTAATGTGGGCGACTCGCTGTATCCGCTGCTGCCGCGCACTTTTTGGGTGGAACTGCAAACCCGCTACGGCAATCAATTTTTTGTGCGGGACAATGGGGAAGATCGAGCGATTATTGAATCTTTGGAGTCCATAGAAGGCTGTTTGCGTCAGGGCGGATGCCGCGTGGTTCCCGGTTTGCCGAGGGAACAGTGGGTTCTAACCTTAATTACGTCGGTGGTTGGCGGCGTCATCTGCGGGTTTGCGGCTCAGCCTCGGAAGCCGGGACAGGTTGTGGCTTGGCAGTGGGCGCTGATTTTTTCGCCGCTGTGGGGCATTCTGTTTTTTGCTTTCGGACTGGGGCCCGTGGTGACTCGGACTTCTGACTGGTTGCCTGTGGTTCGGAATGTGTCCGGTTTTGCGATCGGAGTTTTGGTGGCATTCCTGACTCCGGTGTTGGGCAAATCTTCTTCGTCGGAAACTTAGGAATGAGAATTAAATAAAATCCACTTTTCATGTTTGTTGTGGGATGGGCGTCCCGCCCGTCCTTTCTGGGCGGGCGTCCCGCCCGTCCCACAAGAAAAAAGGGAAATTATTTAATTGACGATCCTTAGTTGTCAGTTGGCAGTCAACAGTCAACAATCAACAATCAACTAATGACTAAAAGCTGGTAAGCTGATACCTGACAACTCACAGGCAACAGCTATCCAACAAATGGAATGGCACGTAAGCGATGCCCAGAGTCTGGGATTAATCGATAACGAAATTGGCGACCACGGTTTTTCAGCGGCGGAGTACGAAATAGTCCGCCGCGTGATTTATGCTACTGCTGATTTTGAGTACAAGTCTTTAATTAGTTTTTCCGATCAGGCTTTGCAGGCTGGGGCGGCCGCTTTGGCTGCTCGGACTACGATCGTGGTAGATGTGCCGATGGTGCAGGTGGGCATTACGCCCTTGATCCAAAGTACCTTTGCGAATCCGGTTTACTGTTCGATGGAGGCTTTGACGCGCCCCCAAAGGGAAAGGACGCGGGCGGCTTGGGGGATTGAAACTTTGGCAAGACGCTATCCTGAAGGGATTTTTGTGGTGGGCCAGGCTCAAACTGCTTTGTCGGCGATCGTAGATTTGATTGAATCTGAGGAAATTCGGCCGGCTTTGGTAATTGGGACGCCTTCTGGGTTTGTGGGGGTGGACGTGGCTAAGTCGCGGCTGCACGATTCGATGATTCCTCACATTCGGATTGAGGGCCGCAAGGGATCTGCGGTGGTGGCTGTGGCTATTGTTAACGGGCTGGTGGATTTGGCTTGGCAAGCTTACGGCCAAGAGGGGAACAGTTGAGCCAGAAGTCAGCAGTCATTAGTCAGTAGTCAGTAGTCAGTAGTCATTCTATCTGTGAGATCGTTTCCGGTTGCATCGGAATTATTAGCCAAAATTTAGGAGACGGCAGTGCCGTTTCCCTACTATATTATTTTCGGTAGGGAAACGGCACTGCCGTCTCCTCGCTTGTCATTCCTATAATAACGGAATTGATATGAGTTCCGAGAAACCGGGTTTTTCACCTGAATTTGCGACTACAACCAAGTATCTCCCCAAAACCCGGTTTCTGCCCACGCACCCGTGCATAAGTCCCAGATTAATAATCAGCGGGCGATCGCCTTTTTACCTCTCTGCTTTGATTAGTGCGATCGCGGTCTTTTTTCCTGCCTTTTTTAATCTGCTGGCTCATTTCGACAAACAAATCTCTGCGTAAATAAGGATAGTCGCTCACCCACACGTCACGGCTGGGAATATAAATATCTGAAACTTTGGCAATTCTGCCTAAATCTTCTTGATTTGACATAATTAACATTAAAGCAGCTTGACCGGGGACAATTCCTTGGTGATCTTTCCGCAATGGAGCTCGAAGTGTAGTAGTAAATCCGGTTTTGTCACCAACTTCTAAGTTGATGCGCGGTTCTAGGTTGTCAACTATTACGAGTTGTCCTTTTTGATTGACTGTTTCTTCTTGACTTGTGACTTCATCTGTAATATATATATCCAAAACTCGTCCTTGCCAAAAACCGCAGTATTGATATTTGCGACATTCTGCATTCCGCAAACTCGCCCACAGAATAGGCCCCCACAGCCAGTACAAACCAGCTATCAATCCGGTGATTAAAACTAGCGGCGCGACATCGGAACCGGCGAAGTTGTAGACTACCAGGAGGAAAACTACGCTGACTGCAGAGATTAACATTCGCCTCAAAAAATCGGGCGGTTTTCCCCAGATATATTTGTATTGCGCTCCCGTGGCGACGGCGGGAATTAGTTCTTGAAAGGTTTCGCGGGTTAAGGGAATTAGCATAGGAAGTTTGGCAACGAGCAATGTACGGGATGAAACGGCTGTCTGTTCGGAAGCTGATTATATTAAGGCATTTAACAGATTTAACTGATTGATGTTTAAGTCACAAATCAGAAGTTATATCATGTGCGATCGAGTAACCGCGATTAAAAGGGCGGGTTTTTGAGATTGGAGATTGTTGGCTGATATTTTTCGTGAACCCGCCCCTAGCGTATTAGGGGTAATCGACCGGACATAATATTAGAAGTCAGATTAATTCCACATTACCAATGACTGATGACTAATGATTGATGACTACAAGATTTTTTCCAGGCCGTAAACGAGCGATCGCAATTCAATGACTTTGCGTACAGACAGCAAGACTCCTGGCATATAACAAGCTCGATCGCTCGTATCGTGTCGTAAAGTATAAACTTGACCTGCGCCGCCAAAAATTACCTCTTGGTGGGCAATTAAACCGGGTAAACGGATGCTGTGAATGCGAATCCCTTCATCCGCCAGTGAACCTCGAGCTCCGGCTAATTTTTCGGTTTCCTCTACTTCGGGAGGATTGAACGTTTTTCCCATTTCTGCTAACATTTGGGCAGTTTGAATTGCCGTACCGCTGGGGGCGTCGGCTTTTTGATTGTGGTGGAGCTCGATAATTTCTACGTGTTCAAAATACTGAGATGCCGTGACGGCGGCTTGTTGGAGCAAAACCATGCCGATCGAGAAATTGGGTACGATCAAACAGCCGATGCTAGCTTTATCGGCAAATTCAGCTAATTTTTGAATTTGCTCGCTGCTCAAGCCAGTAGTGCCGACTACCGGGCGAATGCCGTAAGCTATGGCCGATCGCACGTTTTCATAAACTGACGAAGGGTGCGTAAAATCTACCATCACCCCTAACTGCTTTTCCTGAGCTGCTAATACCAGCATTCCTTGCAAGTCGTCAGTCACGGGAACTTCTAACGGGCCGCATCCGGCTAATTCGCCGGCATCGGCGTGGAGGCACTCAGGAGAGCGGTCTACAGCCCCAAATAAGGTCATGTCACTAGCATGGGCGATCGCCTTAATTACTTCGCGGCCCATTTTGCCTGCAGCACCGTTAACAATCACCGGAATCGGAAGTTGATTCGCCATAATCTCAAAAATATCCTGAAAGTTCGATCGACTAAATTTTAACGCTTGTGCGAATTTGGGGAAACAAGGAATGAAAGACAGGATTTGTCGGCAAATCTTCAAAAACCAGGTTCCCATTCGAGAAATACTTTGCCTGCATCGAGTAATTAGCTTAAAGAAACTCGGTTGCGGCACAAGTTCTGAAAAAATTACATTCAATCTCATATTAAGCTCAATTCTGTAAGAACAGACTTGTGCAAAGCTAATTTGCACCGACATATTTTTTCTGTGACTGCCAAATTCTCTCGAAATCTTCGATATGTCATGTCTGTGGCAACTGGCCTCAACCTGAGTTCTCAAAACCGACGGGTGAGGATTTTGCCTGCAATGCTTGCGGGCGCGACTGTAACGCTGCTGAATATGGGAGTTCGGCAGTTGGGAGGCCTGCAAAGCTTGGAATTGGCGAGTTTTGACTCGTTAGTGCGCTTCCAGCCAGATTCCGGCCCCGATCCGCGACTGCTGGTAGTGGCCATTTCTGAGGCCGATATTCAAGCTTTGGGGAGATTTCCGATTTCCGACGGTGCGATCGCTCAAACCTTGACAAAACTGCAAAAGTATCAGCCAAAAGTCATCGGTTTGGATTTGTACCGGGATTTGCCTCAAGCGCCGGGACACCAAGAATTGCTGGCGGCGCTGAAAGCACCGAATGTGGTGGCGATCGACCAATTGAGCGATTCAGAAAGTCCGGGAGTGCCTGCGCCTCCGGGGATACCGCCCGATCGAGTTGGTTTTAACGACTTGGTGCTCGACCCTGATGGAGTGGTACGCCGCAATTTGCTCTCTGTCTCGCAACCAGAAAAGAATACTGCTTTCTCGTTTTCTGTGCAAGTGGCTTTGTTGTATCTCAAAGACAGAGTGCAGCCGGAAAATAGCCCTGTTCATCCCTATCAAATCAACTGGGGAAAGGCAGAATTTGTGCCATTAACTTCTGACAGCGGCGGCTATGCAAATATTGACACCACAGGCTACCAAATTCTGATCAAATACCGTTCTGGTAAGGAGGTGGCGCGACAAGTCAGTATCAGGCAGGTATTGAAGGGAGAAATTGAACCAAGCTGGGTTAAGGACAAGATTGTGCTGATCGGGACGACGGCACCGAGTACCAGAGATTTGTTTTTGACGCCTTACAGTCCCGCCCAGAAGCAAAGTCCGAAAATGCCGGGGGTGCTGCTGCACGCGCAAATGCTCAGCCAAATATTGAGTGCGGTTTTGGATGGACGATCGCTGTTTTGGGTGTGGCCGGAATGGGCGGAAATTTTGTGGAACGGTGCTTGGGCGATGGTTGGCGGGGTTTTGGCTTGGCGGATTCAGCATCCTGCGAGGGCGGGATTGGCTGGGGGTGTGGGATTGATGGCTTTGTTGGGGATTAGTTATGGAATTTTTACCCTGGGTGGTTGGATACCGTTAGTGTCGCCGGCTTTGGGTTTGGTGGTGACTGGTGTGGGTGTCAGTGCTTACAGGAAGCTTTACGATGCTTTTCACGATTCTCTAACGGGTTTGCCCAACCGGGATTTGTTCGTGGATTGCCTGGGGCGGGCGATCGCCAATACTAGGGGCCGCCGCAGCCATCTGTTTGCTGTGCTTTTTCTCGATTTAGACAGGTTTAAGGTGATTAATGATTCTTTGGGTCATTTGGTGGGGGATGAACTGCTGATAGCGGTGGTGCTGCGGTTGAGGGCAAGTATTGGTCGCGCGGATACTGTGGCGCGGGTGGGAGGCGATGATTTTGCGATTTTGGTGAGGAATATTGATGTTGACAGTGCTGTGGATTTGGCAGATCGAATTCACAAAGCTTTAATTGTGCCTTTTGAGTTGAAGGGGCAGGAGGTGTTTGTGACTGCAAGCATCGGGATTGCCCTGGGGGGGGAACCCGCTGCTACTGTCAGCGAACAGCCGGAACACTTGCTGCGGGATGCCCACACGGCGATGTACCGGGCGAAGGCTTTGGGAACGGGAAGGTATCAGGTGTTTAATGCTTCGATGCACGCTTTGGCGGTGGAGAGGTTGCAGTTGGAGACGGATTTGCGGATTGCCCTCAAGCGTCGGGAATTTTTGCTGCACTACCAGCCTTTTGTCTCTTTGGCAAGCGGGAGGATTATTGGGTTTGAGGCTTTGGTACGCTGGCAACACCCGCTGCGGGGTTTGATTGGGCCGATCAAGTTTATTCCGGTGGCTGAGGAAACGGGGGCAATTGTGCCGCTGGGTGAGTGGGTGTTGGAGGAGGCTTGCCGGCAGTTGCGGCTGTGGGAGGAAATGTTTGGTTTCGATCGAGCTTTGATTATGAGTGTAAATTTATCTGGGAAGCAGTTTGCTCAGCCAGATTTGGTCGATCGCCTGAAGGTGATTTTGGAAACAACGGGTTTGAGTGCCGAGAGTTTGAAGTTGGAGATTACTGAGAGTGTGGTGATGGAGGATGTGGAGTCGGCGATCGCGGTTTTGAAGCAGATGAAAGCGTTAAATGTCAAGTTGGGAATTGATGATTTTGGTACTGGTTATTCGTCGTTGAGTTATTTGAGTCGGTTTCCTACGGATACTTTGAAGGTTGATAAGTCGTTTGTGGGGCGAATGGAGATCGAAAGCGAGGGGGAGAATGTGGCGATCGTGCGGACGATTGTAGCGCTGGCTCACGCTTTGGGTATGGATGTGATTGCTGAGGGTGTGGAGACGGCGGCACAATTAACTAGGTTGAGGTCGATCGGCTGCGAATACGGTCAGGGTTATTTTTTTTCTAAGCCGTTACCCAGCGAGGCTGCGACTGCTTTGATGGCTTCCGATCCGCAGTGGTAGTTGTGGGTGATTAGTTATTAGTTATTCTACGTTAGAGCTAAAATTGAAAGTCGATCTGGTTCCCAAAGCATATCTCTAATATGTTGCGTGCTAAAATTACTGCTAGGTAAACAAACATGAATCTGAAAAAAATTGTCAGCCATCTCGTTATCGCTCATCGAAAATTAACAGAGTATCCTCTTAATTTAGATAAGCTGTTCGACATTTAAAGGACGATTGTAGGGTGCGGAGCGTACATAAGCGTTTCCCTTGTAACCGTAAGGGTTCGCGAATGGCGCACCTTACCTGGTTCGTTAGTCGTTTAAATGCTCCACAGCTTAGCGCTATCGATAGCGATAAAGCTGTAATATTTCAGCGTCGTTTAGGATTAAATCAATAAAACTATGACTTACTGTCAGCACCGGTTTCTACTAAAACTTTTGATGCTGAAGCAATTATATCAAATCCGTTAGGATCGTCAATTAAATAATTTCCCTTTTTTCTTGTGGGATGGGCGTCGGGCCCAGAAAGGACGGGCGGGACGCCCATCCCACAACAGTCATGAAAAGTGGATTTTATTTAGTTCTCATCCCTTAGCATCGGAATAGTAAATTCGAGTTCACTGTTGACGGTATAACCGGAAAGGAGATTACTTGTTATTCTACAGATATCGATCGTTGCCCGATCGCCCTTAGCTTAACCCTCTTGAGTCACTTTCGGTAGAAATTATTATCCTACTCCTATTCTAATTAAAGTAGGGTGCGTCGCCGCCAGAATTCTGATTATTTACCACTATCAATGAGCGACGCACCCTACCGCTATACTCTCGCCCGAAGTGACAAAAGAGAGTTAAAAAGGTGTTTCTGCCTGTATGTATAGCCTTTCTCCCAACTGCGGATGCTCAAACGAAAGTTCCCGCGCGTGCAAGTGTAGGCGATTCGCAGCAGCCCGACATCCGTAAAGTCGATCGCCCAAAATCGGTATCCCCAACCCTCGAACGTCCGCTGCATGAACCCTCAATTGATGCGTGCGTCCCGTCAGCGGCAAAAACTCGACGCGATCGCAATTTCCCTCCCTCGCTATTACCTGAAAGCGAGTAACACTGGGCTTTCCGCACTCCCAATTGACTTGCTGGTAAGGGCGATTTTCTGGATCGCCCCAAAGTGGAAGTTCGATCGTCCCCGCATCTATTTTTACAGTACCAGAAAGCACCGCTTCATAAACTTTGTGAACCTGCTTTTTGGCAAATTGCTGCCTGAGTTGACTGCTAGTTTCTTTGTCCCGCGCCAATAGCAAAATCCCAGATGTTTCCCAATCTAAACGATGCACGACTGTCAAATTCAAACTATCAGCCAACAAGTTACGCAAACGACTGAAAACACTATCTTGATTTTCCAGATAACGACCTGGGACTGACAGCAACCCCGAAGGTTTGTTGACTGCAATCATCCATTTGTCTTCATAGATAATCGGTAGCATTTGGGTAACGGGCAAGATGCCCGTTCCACAAGCAATAGGATGATTTGTGGGGAGTAGGGGTTGGGCATCTAGCGGGCCCTTTGCAACGGGCAAGATGCCCGTTCCACAAGCAATAGGATGATTTGTGGGGAGTAGGGGTTGGGCATCTAGCGGGCCCTTTGCAACGGGCAAGATGCCCGTTCCACAAGCAATAGGATGATTTGTGGAGAGTAGGGGTTGGGCTTCTAGCCCGATCGTCAAACCCTCATCCATATTAGTAGAAACAATCGGGTTTTGAGCCAATCCTGACAGCAAAAAACCCATCAACGGCTGACACCGATCGCCACAAGCGCCATAAAATTCTCCCTGTATCTTATCGCCCGATGGCGGCCCCCACCAAAACTCAGCCATTGCCAGCGGTTTCAGATTGTTTACTGCCGCGTAGTGAAGCAATTTTGGCGCGCAACAGTCGCCGGTGCCAGTGGGAATAGAATTAGTTGGCATCAAAGAAGAGATAGATCGCGATTTTCCCAAAAAATTCATCAGAGTATAAGCCGCGTGCATTTGAGTCTGAAGTTCGCGGGAAAGTTCTTTTCGCTGCTGTTTCAGCGCCCGCATCCGCCGATCAGCAGCTTCAATTAATTGTTTTAGCGGCTGCAATGTTTCATCCCGCTGTCGTTTCAATTGCCTGCGTTCAATTTTCTCCAAACGGCTTTCTTGATTCAGTTTTTCCAGGGCAATTTCTAGTGTTTCTCCTGCGATAGTTTGACACATTAACTGGCGTTTTTCGTCTCGCTGCTGCTTGCAATTGCGATGCCGATCGCTCACAACTTGCATTTGCACTTCAAACTCCCGAAATAAGGCTTCATACTCTTGTCGCTGCGGGAGTTGATTCAATGCAATAAGTTCCTGTTTCATCGCCTCCAATTGAGTTAAGGTGCGGGCTTCATCGAAAGCAACTCGATCGCGTCCCGGAATCGGTGGCACCCAGCCTTCAACAATGCTGCAACCCTTCAGCAGCCCGGAAAATGCTTTGAGTATCCCCTGTTCCCCCGAAGGCATCTCCACCAGTAATATGCCGTACATCTTGCCTTCGCGATCGTAGGAATCATCAGCAGCCAGGTACTGCATCAAACCCCGCGCGAGATCCTCGGACATTCGAGTGCGGGGCAGTCTCAGGATCTCGCCGCTTTGAGGACAACGGCCTTCGTACCAATAATTCGGGCGCAAGTCGATCGACTCCCGATCGCAGTCCGTGACATCTAAAAGCGCGTTAAATTCTAACATATTAAATTTGATTTGAAATCTGAATTAGGACATATCTGCTTGTATCCTGGATGCTTTCGGTCAATCGACTTTAGATTTTAGATTTTAGATTTTAGATTTTAGAATTGAAGCATTGACTTGCGCGAGATAAATACGTTCGGCAAGTTTCATCGGATACAGGTTTTTTATTTCTGGACGGATGAATCGCGTGGCGGGTATCCTAGATGCGGGAATTGTCAATCTAAAATCTAAAATCTAAAATCTAAAATAGACTGACCGTATCTTACAGGGATGTACCGAAAGTGGGAAGGGTGCATAATTTTATACCGACTATAATTAAGTAAAAATGATTGGTTGCACCCAGCCTGATATGCTAAATTTGTTTTCAAACAGCAGCGAGATTAAGAAAAGCATAAGTTAATATATAAGACCGCAAGCTTGTTATCCCACTAAATTTTTTATGTGAAAGGCGTATGCCAGACCTCTCGACTTCGGCTCCTGAAAACTCCTCAAACCCCCAACCAGCTCTGCTGCCGCCGATTTTAAGAATTTTTGCAGCATTTCCAGATTACGATCGGGGCAATAGATTGTACGCCGCAGGAAGGTACGAAGCGGCAGTCCTTTGCTACGGAAAAGCGGTTCAAATCAAGCCGGACTGGGCCAGGGCGTGGCTGAATCTGGGCAAAGCTTACAAGCAACTGCATTCCTACGCAGAAACCGTAGCCTGCGCCGATCGAGCTACAGCAATTAATCCCGAAGAATACTGGGCTTGGATGCTGCGCGGGACAGGGCTGTTGAGTTTGCAAAATCACTCAGAAGCGATCGCGGCTTTCGACACCGCAATTCAAATCAATTCAGAAAAGCACGAAGCTTGGTATCAGCGGGGCAGAGTTTTAGAGGAATTGCAGCAGTGGGATGCAGCCGCAACCTGTTACAAAAAAGCCACCCAACTTCATCCGAATTTGCCCGCCATGTGGTATCGGCAAGGCAACGTGTTGCTGCAAGCTGAGCGCTATCCTGAAGCGGTGGCCGCTTTCGAGCGCGCCCTGAAACTCGTCCCGACTAATTGGGAAGCTTGGCTGAACCGAGGTTTGGCTTTGATGAAAGCCGAACGCTACGCTGAAGCGGTAACTTCTTACGATCGCGCCATTCAACTGCAACCGCAAAATAGTCTGGCTTGGTTCAATCGGGGCATTGCTTCAGCAAAATTGCACAAATATGCAGAAGCCGTGACAGCTTACGATCGCGTACTGCAAATGCAGCCCAACGACTGCGAAGCTTGGTTTTATAAAGGAATGGCTCTCAAACACCAGTGGGCCGACGCGGCAATTGCTTGTTTCGATCGGGCAATTCAAATTAATTCTTTGTATCCCGAAGCATGGATCGGGCGGGGTCAAACACTGTCAGAATCAAGAGATTTTGAAGGGGCGATCGCAGCTTTTGACAAAGCCGTTCAAATTAATCCGAATTTTCCCGAAGCTTGGCTGGGTAGAGGCATCGCCCTGGCAGGATTGGAACGCTACAAAGAGGCAATTATCGCTTACAGTAATGCCCTACAAATTGAAGGTAACTTTCTAGAAGCTTGGAACTTGCGAGGCGAAGCTTTGGAAAAATTGCAGCAATACGAAGAAGCGATCGCCTGTTTTGATAAAGTAATCTCTCTGACTTCAGAAGCAGAAATTACATCAAAAGTAGGGTTGCAGCAAGGCGCAGCGCTGGAAAAATTGCAGCGTTACGAAGAAGCCGTCGCCGCTTACAATCGCGTAATTAAAATCGTGCCGGACAATTTTGAAGCTTGGTTGCAACGCGGCAACTCTTTGTCCAAATTGCAGCAGTACGAAGCAGCTCTAACATCATACGATCGAGCAATTACTATCTGGCCGGATAACTATCAAGGCTGGGTGCAGCGAGGTCTGATCCTAGGGGAAATGCAGAACTATTCCCAAGCACTCGTCGCTTTTGACCAAGTGATTCAACTCAAGCCAGACAACTGGGAAGCTTGGGCGCAGCGGGGCGACGTTTTGCAAAAAATGCAGCGAACTCAAGATGCCATTAGCTCTTACGGAGTCGCCCTCGAAATCAAACCAGATTACTACGAAGCTCTAGTTAGTCGAGAAGAATTGAGATTGAAAGACGCGATGTCAGGAAAGTGGTAAAGGGAAATTGACAAAAATTTTTGAGTTTTGAAATTGCTTTGTTCTTCGTAACGCTGCGCTGGGGTAAAGTTTTAACCTGAACTTCCCCTGCAAATAAGCTAATCCGCATTTAATATTATTTCCGGTAACACCGGAATGATGTTGACTTTTGACGGTTGACGGTTGACGCCGTGAACAGTGTTAATCTGTAGGGTGCGTCGCTGCGAAATATTGGTCGATAAAACTTACAGATTGACGGGTGGCGACGCACCTTACACGGGCTAGAAGATTGTGTGTACCACTTCTACATGGAATATGCTGTAAATGAACAATTAACAATCGAATTAAGTTGATTATGCGACAAAGATAGGGATTTTCTAACGCCAGATAACTTGTGATAAGCTGATGCACATCAGCTTAATATCATGTCCGATAGATTGACCGTAATATCCCGGCAGGGCGGGTTTTTGAGATTGTTAATTATTGGCAGATATTGGCAGGTTTACCCGCCCCTACCTGATTTGGGGTAATCGACCGGAGATGATATAATTCTTACTTCTTTTATATAGCATTATTCGGAAATCTCTGCTTCAAAACAGGCATTACCGGACAAGGTTTTTGCTCCTGCAAATTCTCCGGTTTGTTCCAAGTAAAAGGCCCTTTTTTCTCCGCCGCCATCCACAACAAACTTTTTGCTCGCGTCATCGCCACATACAGCAGTCGAAACTCTTCTGCTGTTTTCAAATAACCTGCTTGTTCCCAGGCTTCGCCTAGATTTGGTAAAGGATATTTTCCGTGCAAACTTGCTCTAATTTGTGCTCTCGCTACCTCGGCTAATGTGAAATCTCCTAAAAATCGGGTTTGCGGCAAAACTCGCAAATTTCCGGGGATGGTTTGTTCGTGCAGAAACGGCAAAAATACGCAATCCCAATCCAATCCTTTAGCTTTGTGCATGGTAATAATTGTGAGTTGACCTTTGCTGGTATAGCGTTCTTCTATTTTGTCGTCTGCATCCACAGGTTCAAATCTTTCGGAACTGACAATTTCGCTAAGTACGCCCAAAATATTCCGCATTGAATTGTTACCGGCTGTTTGGATTGCTACTCGTTCTGCTAATTTGTCGGCGGTGGCTAATTCTGTTTGGTCGTATTGCAGCGCTAAGGCTAAGAAGGAAATGATTTGGTAGGGCGGCAGTTCTAAGCTAGCTTGCAGCAAACCGCAGCAAAAATAGCGGCATTTGCGAACGGGGTCTGACTGCTGCGGGTCTAGCGGGCCTGGGTAAAGGAATTGTTCGGGGCTGGTAGCAAAAGCATTGTAGTCTTGTTTGGGGATCAGTTGCCGATCGCTCAAAATCTTTAAGGCTGCTTTCAGGTAGTCTGGAGAGTGCGGGCGATCGAGAAATTGCAGCAGTGTTAAGATTTCCCAAGGTACTTGAGAATGTCTGTCGCGTTCTCCCACATCCTCAATTTTAATCCCGTATTTCCGCAAATCAAAGCTTAATCCGTGTTTTTGAGGATTTTCCAGCACTTCTTTGATAAACTTACCTTGTTTGTTTTCCCGCACCAAAATAGCCATCGATTTCAGATTTTCTAACGGCAATTTTGCACTATTTTCTCCATCGGTAGCTTCTTCGCCTGAATCGATAGCTTTTTCAGTTTTTGTAAATTCAAAATCGGCTGGTAAAAATTCCTCAACTAACTCAATTACCCGCTTGCCAATTAACTCAACTGTATGGTAAATATCGCGGGGAGTATGCAATTCTAAGCCTCGACCAATCGGAGCCGGATTTGCATTTTGCTGCGGGTCATCGCTGGGTACTGGCTTAATAGTTTGGTCGCGAAAAGGCTTTTCATTTTTCGCTAATTCCGAACCATTTACCCATTGCAACATAAAGTTAGCGGCCTCGATAATTACTTGGGTGCTGCGACCGGCACCGTCCATTGTCGCTAACTTATTCTCTACTTCGCACTCATCACAAAATTCGTTAAAATAAATCGGGTCGGCGGGAGTGAAAGTAGAATTAATCGCTTGATTTGGGTCGCCAACTCTGATAAAATTGGGAGGTGATTTAGCAGGCTCTGGATCGCTCGCCAATGTTTTCAAAAGCCGAGTTTGCAAAGGTGTAGAATCTTGGGCTTCGTCCTCAAAAACGGCAAATACTTGCTTTTGCTCGATCGCCCTCGCCCTCGGATTTTCCAACACCCGCAAAGCTGCTAAAATCATCTCGTCGTAATCTATAAATTCCCGACTCCTCAACAAAGCCTGATATTTTTGATATAAACCCCCAGCTACAGCTAAAATCTCATAACCGTCCCCAGTATCAAGAGCATTCATTTCTAACAACTGTTCGGGAAACAAACCAGAAGATTTCGCCTCGTGAATCACAGTTTTAGCTACCTGCGGCAAAATTTCCGTCCGCAAAACCGATTGTCGCCGCAGCCTCTCCGTTTCCTCTCCATCGAATTGCTGTCCTTCCAACAAAACTTGATATCTGCGGGGATTTTCAGCAATCCAAAGTTCTACACAGGTACGAATTAATCGGTGACTTTGAGTGGGAGTAACTAAGGTTGAATTTTCTAAATTTAAACCTGACAAATCAGGATGGCGCATCGCAATATTCAAAGCTAAACCGTGCAAAGTGTGCACGGCAAAACCGCCTTGAGATAAAGACAATTGGGCCAATCTTTCCCG
This sequence comes from Microcoleus sp. M2_D5, assembly GCF_036701935.1. NCBI lineage: Bacteria > Bacillati > Cyanobacteriota > Cyanophyceae > Oscillatoriales > Microcoleaceae > Microcoleus > Microcoleus sp. M2_D5. The sequence continues at coordinate 67,207 of NZ_JAUBRP010000007.1, forward strand.
AATTTTAGTTTTAATATTAGCAGCAGCCGATCGCGTAAATGTGACGACAATTAACTGGCGGCGGCTGTGAAGCCCGTTGCGGGCGATCGCAATTGCCGACGCAGCAGCCATTCCCGTAGACTTCCCGGCCCCTGGAACCGCCGAAACAGCAAGGGGCCCGCCTTGCCAATCCGCCATGTCCTGCTGCCCCGCACGCAAGCTTTCGCGAATTTTCAGGCAAGCTTGTTCTCGCAAAACGGCGGCAGAGTCTAACCCAGAGGAAATGTTGCCAGGGCGATCGATATCCGTTGTCGATCGCATAAAATCAGAATCCAATTCATCAGTCATTATTACATCCGCGTTTATCTGCGTTCATCTGCGGTTAAGAATAAAAAAATCTGCAACCTCTACCGTTTCCATTTCGGTATCGGCTAAACTAACACTATCTATTGAAGCTTAAATTAAAATCAGCATAAAATTCAATACCCAAGCCTTTTTTATAGGAGTCACCCAAATGAAAACTCACCTCAAAATCAATTCCCCCCCGCCCAAGCCAAACCCAAACCCAGCCAACAGCAGCACAACTCGTTTTGCTGTGGCGGTATTATTAACTTTATCTTCAACCATTGCTTTGCCTAGCTGCGGAGGAGCTCAAACGTCCAGCAGCGCACCAGGCGGCGCAGGTTCATCCAGCAGCCGTGAAAACCAAGTTGCGGCATCGGCTCCACAATCGGCACCAGCACCGGAGCCAGTAGCCCAAAGGTCAAAAACTCCTGGTGCATCAAAAAAAGCAGCAGAAACTCCCGCAACCCGTCCCCAACTGATTAAAAAAGCCCAACTCAGTGTAGTTGTCAAATCTATTGATGCCAGCACTAAATCTGTTACTAATATTGTCGAAACACAGCAAGGCGATATCTTGGGTTTCCAAAATCAAAAGCCGCCGGATTCGAGTGTCCGCCAAACCGCGTCTGTGGAGATTCGGGTGCCTCAAGAACGGTTAGAAACGACTTTAGACGCTTTGGCCAAACTCGGAACAGTAGAAAACCGTTCTCTGACGGCTGAGGATGTTACCGCTCAATTAGTTGACAGCGAGGCTAGGCTGCGGAACCTCCGCAAATCCGAGGAAATGGTGTTAAAAATTATGGAGCGATCGGGTTCTGTCGGCGACGTGCTCAAAGCTGCTCAAGAGTTGAGTAATATTCGGGAGTCGATCGAACGCATTGACGCTCAGTTAAAAAGTTTGCGAAATCAAGTAGCCTATTCGACTATTAGCTTAACTCTAGAAGCAGCAGTATCGGCTCAACAAACTGCCGAACCTTCTCTCGGTTTGCGGGCGCAGGAAACTTGGGGGAAAGCGACTCATTCTGTGGGTGAATTGACGCTCGGTTTGTTTGGTTTGGGTATTTGGCTGTTGGCTTACAGTCCTTATTTGCTGTTAATTGCTGCTGCGGTTTACGGCTTTAATCGATTTAAGAAACAGCATTCTGTTCCGCAAATTGAAGAACCGAAACCGCCCTCTGCGAATTAGTCATGCAGAAGGAAGAAGGAAGAAGTTTGTAGGGTGTGTCGCTTGCAGACCATATTTGGAGCAAATCGAATATCTGGTAGCGACGCACCAAGCGCCCAAATATTACGATCGCACTTAATACGATCGAGGAAGAAGTTGGTAGGGTGCGTCGCTTTCAGACGATATTTGGAGCAAATCGAATATCTAGTAGCGACGCACCAAGCGCCCAAATATTACGCTCGATCGCACTTGATATCATTCCGAATTGAAAATCGCCAATCGCCAATGGTATATCGCAAATAATATAAGGTGCGTCGCGATGAGATTTTCGATCTTTGTTTAGGATTTTCGCTCGCGACGCACCCTACTAATGACAACTGACTAATCATCAATTTGCCATCCATCTTTCGTATAGTCTTCATCCACAATCTTTTTCGGACGCATCACCAGAACAACTCGCCCCAAAATAGGAATATCCGGGGATTGTTCAAACCAGTACAATTCTAAATTGCCAGCGTTATCGGCGAGGAAATAACTGTCAGCATCCCACTGTCTTTGCGCTCGATCGGCAATAATCAAAACTTCTTCAACTTTGCCTTGCAGCGGTACCGGCAATCTATCGCTCATTTCCAAAACCGCCACCGGATCTTCAGCGTTCAAAATTACCTGCCATCCGGGAATCGGCACCCAAGCTCCGGCTCCAGAAAATTTTACCATTCGGAACGGCTCGATTTCCTCCGGCAAAGGCACTGCCAGCAAATCTGTCGTAGAAAGCGGCAATTTGCCCACAACCGGGACAATTCGGGGCAATTGTTCCTCGGTATCGAGTCGGTAGACTGGCAAGCGGGGCGCTTCCCGTCTCGGAACTACGGTAAAATCAACGAGCAACTGCTCGATTTGCGCCCTAGCGGTTGGGCTGCTAGCTAATTTTAAACCGCGAGCAATTAGGCGCGATCGCTCTTGCAAATCGCTTTTCTGTCTCGCCAATTGCCAGCACTGGTAAGCCATAGCATCGCCGGGAGTATCTGTGAAACCTTGGGGGAGACTCCCGAAGTGGGAAAACTCCTTGATCGCTTTAGCAACTTGGCGAGCATCGTCAACATCCAAATTGTGTGCTAGCATCAAAGCCGCCGCCCCAGCCCGCTCTACTTGAGAGAGAATCCGAAACTCGTATAAGATATCGCTACCTTTGCGGAGGAAGTGCGATCGAACTTCTTCTGAAGCCCCAGCATTTACCATGCTGGTGTAAACTTGGGCTGCGACGCTTACTTGATTTTGCTGAATTGGCTCAAAACCAGTTTCTTCAAAAATCCTTTGAGAGTTGTAGCCAGCTTTTAGCAGTGCTGTGCAGGCCTGTCCCCACTCTACCCAAGTGCCTTCTTTGCGGCGGAGCGATCGAATTAACTTTTCAGCATCCACAGCATTTGTGGAGGATGCAGATGCAGGAGGGGAGGAATCTTGCGGTTTATCAGTCATAATTGAATCAAAAACTAAGGCTAAGTTATGTGTGATTGGATACCGGCAAGGCTCGTGTCGCGGCAGAGCGATAGATTAATAGTAAGTGAGTTATGAGACTATTGTTACAGAATAGTTGCTCGCCTAAATGTACAAAGGGGAGTTTATCGTATTGTTATGGATAATGCCATTTCAGAGCTAGATCAAATTAAACGCCAGCTCATGACCCTACACAGACCGAAAAAGCCCAAAATGCTGGTAGTAGACGACGAACCAGACAATCTGGATTTACTCTACCGCACTTTCCGACGAGATTTTAACGTTCTCAAAGCTGAGAGCGGAATTCGCGCCTTGGAAGTCCTCGGCATCGAAGGCGAGGTCGCCGTAATCATTTCCGACCAGCGGATGCCCGAAATGAAGGGAACGGAGTTTTTGAGCAAAACCGTGCCCCAGTTTCCGAATACGGTCAGAATTATCTTGACTGGTTTTACGGACATTGAAGACTTGGTGGATGCGATTAACTCAGGACAGGTTTATAAGTATATCACCAAGCCTTGGGACCCGAACGAACTGAAAATGGTGGTGCAAAAGGCAGCAGAGACTTATGAAGTTCTCAAGCAGCGGACTGAGGAATTGGATCGCGCTCAAAATCAAATACAACTGTTAGCAACAATCATGCAAACGGCTGTGGATTATCCGAGTTTGGAAGCAAGTTTAGATCCAATTGCTACTGCTATAAGTGATAATTTTTTGGCGGACTTTTGCATTTTGCAACTGGTGGAAGGAAATGTTTTAATACCAGTCCAAGGCTGTCACACCACTGGTTCAACTGTGGAAAATTGGCTGGCAGACGATCCTCTGGTTCGAGAAGCAATTACCTCTCAAACTATTCAGGGTGCTGTGAATATTGGGCTCGACACAGGCTTAGCGAGCCTGCCGCACTATCAGAAATCCGGCATTCAAGCTCACCTGACCATCCCGGTGAGTCACAAAGGTCGATCGATCGCCCTGATTTCCATGCAGTGGAAACAACCTTGTTCCCTGCGCCCCGACGAACTCACAACAGTTCACCTCGCCGCTCAAGAAGTTGCTTTGGTATTGACGAGTTTTCAGGGTCATTAGTCATCAGTCAATCGATTTTAGATTTTAGATTTTAGATTTTAGATTTACTTGCAGCGCAGTGAATCTTGGAGCTTGAACAAAAGTCTAAAATTTTTGAATTTCCACGACGATTGTCGGGAGCTTGTACCTGTTTTTGGGCGGGATCGTCAGTCATTAGTTGTCAGTCATTAGTTATTAGTCGGCTCTCTGTCTTGAGTTTAAAATAAGAGCCAACGAAGGATTCAAGACAAAATCTCGCGGATAGCTAACAAATAAAAAAGCATTAATGACTGGCGACAGCATGACATGAATGCACGGATTAATTATTTTTTCCTGCTGATAAATCACCAATGACCAATGACTAATGGCTAATGACTAATGACCAATGACTAACAACTAATAACTAATGACTAATAACGCAGAACAAATTAAAACTATATTTAATCGAATTGCACCAATTTACAACCAATTGAACGACTGGTTGAGCTTTGGGCAGCACCGGATTTGGAAGCAAATGGCGGTGAAATGGAGCAGTGCGGGCCCCGGAAATACTTGTTTAGATTTGTGCTGCGGCAGCGGGGATCTAGCTTTGTTGCTGGCCAAACAAGCAGGGCCGACCGGTTGCGTATTTGGAGTAGATTTTTCCGCCGAACAATTGGCCGTGGCTGCTAGGCGCGCGAGACCTTTTCTCACCCCTGCCAGTCCCATTTCCTGGGTAGAAGCTGACGCCCTAGACTTGCCTTTTGCTGACAATTACTTCGACTGCGCCACAATGGGTTACGGCCTGCGTAACGTGACTGACATCCCCCGCAGTCTTCAGGAATTGCACCGCGTGCTCAAACCCGGTGCCAAAGCAGCTATTCTCGACCTCCACCGCCCCAGCAATTCCCTAATGCGGAGCTTTCAGCAGTTTTATCTAGACACTCTTGTAGTGCCCGTTGCTCAGCAATTTGGCATGACTCAAGAATATGCCTACATTAATCCTAGTTTAGAAAAATTCCCGATCGGCCAGGAGCAAGTCGCGATCGCCAACAAAGCCGGATTTGCCACCGCCACCCACTACCCCATTGCCGGAGCTATGATGGGAGTATTGGTATTAGTCAAAGCAATTGAAAATTAAAAGTGGTTGCAGTTTCGGTCGATCGAATACCCCAGATCAAAATTTTAGACCAAGGTTCAACCCCCCAGATTCATCTGTGGAGTAAATCTAAAATCTAAAATCTAAAATCTAAAATCTTATGAATCCGTCTGACATTTGGCTGTTGTTGGCCCCACCTGTAGTGGGAGGAATTATTGGCTATTTCACTAACGATATAGCTATCAAAATGCTGTTCCGTCCCTATCGAGCTATTTACATCAAAGGGCGGAAGTTGCCTTTCACTCCAGGCTTGATCCCCCGCAACCAAGAGCGTTTAGCAAAGCGAATTTCCGACACAATTATGGGTTCGCTGCTGACGCCACAGGAACTGCAAAACTTGGCGCGCCGCCTCCTGCAAACCGAGCGGATGCAGTCGGTGATTCTCTGGTTGTTGCAGTTGGCGCTGGATCAGGTAAAAGCAGACGCAGAGCAAAAAACGGCTAAAATTCTCGCTAACATTCTGCGAGATTTGCTGGGGGAATCTGTGCCGCGAATTCTCAAAGTTTTGGCGCGCCGGGAAGATTTTTTAGAAGCTCAGCTAAATCAAATTTTTGACCAAGTTTTGCTGGAGATTCAGCTAACTGAAGCTCAGGCGGCTCAGCTTGCTGAGTGGTTGTTGCAGGTAGTAATACCCCCGGAAGTGCTGCGGCAGGCTTTAATTGACTTTTTGACGGATCGCAATATTTCGATCATTGATGAAGGGTTTCGAGAAAAAACCAGCGGCACTTATTGGGTAGTCGCAAATTTGTTTGGTTTGCGGAACACTTTAACTCGGCTGCGGACTTTTTGTCTGGATGACAGAGAAGCGACAAATCAGCGGTTAGCAGAGTTAACTATTTCTTTGGGAATTCGCGGGCGAATTCAGGAATGGCTGCAAAATTTGTCGATGCAAAATTTACCGGTTTCGACTGTGAGACAGTTGCGAAAAACTATGCGCGACAGTGTTCGCAGCTATGTTCAGCAGCGGGGTACAGATGTACTTGAGGGGTTGAGTAAATCTATTGACTGGGAAAATATTTCGCGGTTGATTCTCAATCGCTTGCAAACTTCAGCGGTGATGAGCGCTTCCCTGGGAATTGTCAGCAAAGAACTGGCTTTGGTTTTAGAGCGCTATCTAGAGCGGGATTTAGAAAATATTGTAGCTCAGGCTATCCCAATTTTGAATATTGACCAGGTGATTGTCGATCGAGTCAAAGGTACTTCTCCTGAAGAGTTGGAGTTAGCAATTCAGGGAATTGTCAAAAGCGAGTTGCAGGGAATTGTAAATTTAGGAGGCATTTTGGGTGTTTTTATTGGCTGTTTGCAAACAGTTGTGCTTTTGCTTCAGCGGTGATTTGTTTCGGCAGTTGTGAGATATTTGTTGTAGTCTAATATTCGCTTGACTTGCGCCCACATGACCAAAAACCTGGTTTTGCGACCGTATTGGCGACCTCAGCCAGAGGATTTCTGGTAGAAACCGGGTTTTTGTGGCCCAATCCTAATTTACTTATTTTCTAAATCTATGCCAGCTCCAAATTCGGACGATCGCACAAACATCCCAAAAAACCCGCGCAACCTCAGCCGCCAACAATACGAGCGTTTAACCGCAGAAATGGCCACTCCCTACCGGCCTCTGCGACAGTTTGTCTATGTAGCTTGTGGCGCTTCGGGCTTTATCGGCGGCTTGGTTTTCCTCGCTAAAATTGCCTCTGGCCGCGAAATTGGCTCTGCTTTGCCCAATTTTGCCCTCCAAGTCGGAGTGGTGGCCCTGATGGTGTTCCTGTTTCGCTGGGAGCAGCGGGCCGAGGGCCGCTCCCCGAAGTCCAAGTAACAAAAATGTACAAATCGAGACAAAAATTTATCTTAGGCAAGAAAAAGTTATAAATATAAAGAAATTATTATGAAATCGTGGTTTTCCAGCGATCCCTGTAATTATAAGAATGTGGGTTCAATTGGGGTCAGCAAATTTAAAGGCCCTAATCATAAACCGCTTGTAACTCGTTCAATTGGGGTCAGCTTTCATAAAGACCCTAAATATATAAAATAAATTTAAGCCCAACGCCAGCCTTCACTGATAGAAGAGCTGGCGTTAGGCATTTTGCTAGGATCGAGAGAATCAGTAGGGTTTGCATCCCCCACACAGAGGCCCGTAGCAGCGTCCTGAACAGAGTTTTTTGCCTAGCATCCGGTATCGGTAATACCAGTTCCCAAAAATCATGCAACTCTAGGCCCATACTCGAAACCACGACGATCAGTCATTCGCAGTTCTAAAATCTAAAATCTAAAATCTAAAATCTAAAATGGTATAAGTGTTGGGGCGATCGAATAATGTGGCATTTCCCGAATACCTGAGCCTGTACAGTAACTAATAAGATGTGTCAAAGTCGAAGTAGAAAAAGATGTTGGGAGATTTGAGTATGGGTCGAGCATTTTTCAAAAAGCGGTGGACGTTATTTTTAGCAGCAGGCGCGGGAATTGTATTTTACAGTAATGCTGCTGTGGCTGCCGAAAAGGTAGTGCTCAAATACAGTGCGATCCGAATGACTTTACCAGTCAGCGAATTAGAAATTTTTGTAGAAACTGGAAAAATGTCGCCCGGCTTAGAAATGCTGCTGGGAAAAGCAAAAAAAGACCCGGAATCCGTTCGCAACAGTCTGACGAGACCGGTGAAAGTCAGTCAAAGCTTTTTGGATCGGACGCTTAACAGCAAGGTTGGGGAAATAATTCTCGATGAGGTGGGTGAGGTAATTCGCACTCCTTCTGGGAATGCAAATCGAGAAGCTTTGAGATCTGCCTTGGTGCTGTCTGCAACTAATGATAACGAGATTACACTGCTGGAAGCGATGAAAAATTATCCTACTCCAGAAGTTTATGTTGAGGGCGATCGTTTAGTTGAAGCTTACGGCAAACTTGTAGCTTTGTCAGAACAATTGGGCGGCGTGTCAGAACGGCTGCAAGACGTTTTGAACAAGATTCGTCTGCCTAGATTGTAGTGGATTTGGTCGAGGACGGTTGATTGCTTTGATCGATCGCAGAATGTTGCTGAACCTGCATCAATAACAGGAAAGTTACATTTTTTTTGTGCAAAATTTGCCTACTTTTTACACCACTACAAAAAAATCTAACTCCAGGCAAGCTCCAAACCAGACGGGAATCAGTCATTCTTAATTCTAAAATCAAAAATCAAAAATTAGATAACTTCGCTGTCTAATCTAGATCGGGATAGATGTTCGACAGTTTACGAAAAGTTAAGCGAGAAGTACCCGTGTTTTTATTGAATAAAGTATTTAAAACACAAAATGCAGGCGAGAGCTTGTGTATCGCTCATAAACTGAAATACGATCGACTGGACATTGCAGATTCTATATCTTAAAATAGATAAATTCTGTCATACTCAGGCGCTTGCGGAAAAACGGCTGGTCATTACTAAGCTTGTTATACAAAAGATGCCATTACACAAGGTATTAGCAAACAAGATGGAGCTAGAAAAATAAATAAGAAACGCTGATACCGCCTTCATTAACACTTCCATTCGATCAACTTTACTTACTGGGTAAGACTAGCAACATGAACAACGCTCCTATTCGTTCAAAAGACCGTTTTTTGGTTTTCGGCGCTCCGGCGATCGAAGATGCCGAAATTCAAGAAGTGGTGTCAACCATGAAAACAGGTTGGCTGGGTACAGGCCCTAAAGTCATGAGTTTTGAAAATGACTTCAAAGCTTACAAGGGTTCCCAGTACGCGATTTCAGTCAATTCCTGTACGGCGGCACTGCACTTGAGCATCCTCGCTGCTTCGTTAGAACCGGGGGATGAAGTCATTACTACTCCGATGACTTTTTGCGCTACAGTTAATGCGATCATCCACGCCGGGGCAACGCCGGTACTGGCGGATGTAGATCCGGTGACAATGAATATTGACCCGGCTCAAGTCGAAGCTAAAATAACTTCAAAAACTAAAGCAATTTTGCCAGTTCACTTCGCAGGTCGTCCCTGCGATATGGATGCGCTTTGCGAGATTGCTAGCCGTCACAACTTGAAGTTAATTGAAGATTGTGCTCACGCGATCGAAACAGAGTACAAGGGGCGGAAAGCAGGCACATTTGGCGACTTCGGATGCTTCAGCTTTTATGTCACCAAAAACATTACGACAGGCGAAGGAGGAATGATTATCGTCAGCAGTCAAGAATACGCCGACAGGCTCAAAATTTTAGCGCTGCACGGTATGAGCAAAGATGCTTGGAAGCGCTTCGGAGACTCGGGTTACAAGCACTACCAAGTGGTGGAGGTCGGTTTTAAATACAATATGATGGATCTGCAAGCTGCGATCGGCATTCATCAAATGAAACGAGTTGCTCCTTATTGGCAGCGGCGGGAGCAGGTTTGGCAGCGCTACAACGAAGCATTTGCGGATTTGCCGATTACTTTGCCAGCGAAGCCCGAACCGGATACAATTCATGCTTATCACCTGTACACCATTCTGGTAGATGAAGCCAAAACAGGAATCAGCCGCGACGAGTTTCTCAACGCTATGAATGCTGAAAATATCGGTGTCGGCGTACATTACATGAGTATGCCGGAACATCCTGTCTATCAAAAAATGTTTGGATGGCATACCGAAGATTATCCGAATGCTGGCTACATTGGGCGGCATACAGTTAGCTTGCCGATTTCTGCAAAATTAACAGATGCAGATGTGGAAGATGTGATTGCTGCTGTTAAAAAATGTTTGGCGATCGGTCAAACTAAGAATCGAGCTTTGGCAACAGCAGGCTAAAGTCCTGAAATAGCTTGTCATTAAAACATCCTAGCTGTTTTTTAAGAAAAGCAGCTAGGATGTTTTTTTCGATATTTTTTCTCGACAACGCCCTTTACAAGGTAATTATTCAATACCCTTGGGTTAAAACTATTTATTCCGGGCGAGATCCCTTGCAGCATCCCCCTGATTGTTGGGGGACGCAAGAGTAATTTCTTGTCCTCCCCTTGTAGGGGCGGTGCTAAGAGTGCCCGCCCCTACAAGGGGGGATCGAGCTTAGGATCGCGAATTAAATAACTTACAATTTTAATTGTTATTGTGGGATGGGCTCTTATAGCCCGTCATGAGTGGACGGGCTCTTAGGCCCATCCCACTTTCAAGAGTGGAAGTTATTTAATTCTCATTCATTAGGGTTCGCAACGATGCCTAACACGTTAACAGTTCTTCCACTAGACTTGCATTCCAAAAATCCTAAACTATCCTTCAATTATCTGCGTCAATCTGTGTTTATCTGCCTTACATCTGCGGTCGATCGATCCGAAACTTATGCAATTTTGTCTAATACTTACGTAACCCGACTTACGGATAGGGGGCTTATTCCCGGTTTCTACGAAAAATTCCAGGTTTATTAACGAGAAATTTAGGAATCAACCGGGTTTCTAAGCCAAGCGCACGCAAGTCCCGAACTAGCCTTTGATGAACTTTTCTAATTTTTGAGCCATCTTCTCGACAATTCCCTCCGAAGTATCTCCCGCCGATGATTCAGCTTCAATACGCTTGACCGCATCCTCTGAAAGATTCAGCAACTGAACTAATTTTTGATAAGCAGCAGCTTCTTCAGCATTAATTTTTGGTTCGTCGGGAGTGCGAGAACTAGATGAAATCACTTCATAGCCGAGTTGCAGGACTAATTCCTTTTCATCTTGAGTTTCTAGTTGGCCGATCAACTCGTCAAGGGGGATATTTTGCATGACGTAATCCCGCAATTCTTGTTGCATTTGTTGTCCGTCGGTATCTGGGGCAAACAAACGACAAAAGCGATCGAGCATTAAATTAACTTCTTCTGTCGCGAGTTCGCCGTCAGCCCAAGCCATAGAAGCAACAATTCTCAGCAGATTCATCTGGCGGGGCGTAATTGATGGAGGAGGTGGGGTTTGCATAATCAAAATTGGTAATTGGTAATTGGGAATTGGGAATTGGTAATTGGGAATTGGCAATTGGGAATTGAGCCTGATTCCTTTTTGTCTTTTCTTTCCCTTTCCCCTTTATTTATGTCACAATTTCGATAAAGGAACTCCCAGCCATCCAGTAAAGTTTTGTTTCTGAATAGCGGTGGGCTGTTCCAGCGGCACGATCGAGTAACGGCCAGGTTGCGGCGGGGCGAGAGTAACGCGACAAGTCCGCAGTTCGTCTTGGTGAAAAACTGTCACCGAGACGGTATCCCCAGGCTTGAAATCTTTTAGTCTCTCGCCCGCTTGTTCTGCATTTACCCGAAAACCTTCGATCGCCAGCAACTCGTCCCCAGCATCAATTCCGGCCAATTGTGCCGGAGATTCAGCTTCGACAAATTTCACCATTTCCCGCCCGTTTTCCGCTCCCAACGTCCAACCGATGCGAGGTGTTTGGTCAATTTCACCGACGGTGAGTTCCAGCCCGAAAGGTTCCAGATACTTGTTGTAAGGCAACTCTTCTGTGCCGTCAATATAGCGCGCGAAAAAGTCGCTCAAATCGATGTCGGCGACGGACTCGATCGCACTTTGCAACTGTTCTGGAGTAAAGCCTATTTCTGCGGGTAGCGAAGGATAATTTAAGTGTCCGTTTGAGGTTAAATGCGCCGATTTGCCGTCTGTTTCCGACTTCAGGTCAAAATCGCCGTTTTGGGCAGAATTAGCATTGCCAAACTTCTGCCACATCAAACGCATCACATCGTCGAGCGATCGCTCATTGCCGTGTTTGGCTCGAATCAACAAATCGAGCAAAAACGAAACAACTTCCCCTTTCAAATAATAGGAAATCTGCGAGTTGTCGCTGTTAGCATCCCGGCGATAAAGTTTAATCCAAGCATCCCAGCTTGACTCACTGACAGGCTGCACGCTCCGCCCCGGAGTCGTCTGCAAGCGAGTAATTTCCTTAGACATACCTTGGAAAAAACCTTTCACGCTGTAGAGACCAGAGCGAAAAGGAATCACCAAATCGTAATAACTGGTAGTGCCTTCAGAAAACCATAAAGAAGGAGTATAATTCTCTTTTTCGTAGTCAAATACTTCAAGAGCTTTCGGTCGAATGCGCTTGACATTCCACAGATGAAAAAACTCGTGAGCTACTAACTGAATAAAGCGTTCATACTTTTCCTTAGCCCGAAAACCAAAACGCGGATAGTTGAGAGTGCAACTCTCTTTGTGTTCCAAACCGCCAAAACCCGCTCCCGACAAATGCAGGAAAAACACATAGCGTTCGTAAGGCAAACCGCCGAACATTTTTGCCTCGACTTCGATCACTTTTTGGATGTCTCGAATCGTGCGTTCGGGTTCTAAGTTGCCTTTTCCCCAAACAACTAGCTGGTGGGGTTTTCCCATCACTTCAAAATCGTATACTTCGTGACAGCCAATCTCAAAAGGACTATCTGCGAGAGTGTCAAAATCCGCAGCAGCGAAAGTAAGATTTTGGCCGGAAACAGGCGGCAAAGTAGTAACGGTGCGCCATTCTGGCTGCGGTGGCACAACTGTCACGGTGTAGCAGTTGCGCTCAAAACCGGGCAAGAAAAAGCACAAAGCCGCCGGATTGAAATAACCGTGAGTCGAGTCTAAATGATTGGTTCGCACTGTCAGTTCGTTGGCAAAAATGCGGTAGAAAACCGTGATATCTGACACCGAATTAGTTTCGATTTGCCAGTGATTTTTGCTTTTCTTGCGCCAAGGTAAAGCACGCGCGGCGTAGCTATCCCGCAGGGAATCGCCCGCCTGGGATCTAAAATCTTGCAGGTGGCGGGCGTACTCCCTCACCAAGTAAGAACCGGGAGTCCAAACAGGCATTTTTAAATCCAGAACCGGCTCCGACCAACCTTGCACGCGCAAAGTTACTTCAAAGAGATGGGATTCAGGATTGGGCATCGCCACCGAATATTGAATTGTCGGTGCTGTTAGTTGCCCCTCACGGTTGCCGGCAGCCGACGAGGTATCCTCATAAGTAACATCAGTCATTGACTTGCCAAATTAATCAAGTGCTTGAGGTTGATCAAATGGATAGTTTGGCGGTCTGGATCGATTTTGATCCAACCTTTACTATCGAGTTTTTCCATAATTTTGCTGGTTTCATCTAGGGTGATATCTGTGACATCAGCTAAGTCTTCATAAGGAATATTGAAGATCTCTTTGCCCTCAGCAGTTTTCTGACCGTAGTTTTCTGCCAGCTCGACTAAAGTATTTGCTAGTTTAACCGCTGGCTGCCGGTTTCGGAGTTGATAGCGGAGATTGGTTTGGCGGAGTCGCCGCACCATCAGTTGCAGCATCCGGTGGTGCAATTGCGGGTCTTTAAACAGGGTTTGGATAAATCGCTGAGCTGTGACGCTGAGAAGTCGCACTGGCGATAGAGCAAGTACGTCATTCGATCGGGGAGATTCGTCCAGAATGGCCATTTCGCCGAAGAAGGCACCCCGTCCTAAAATAGCCATTGATACAGCTCGATCGTTTGACAAGCGCCGGACTTTGACCCAGCCAGACACGACAAAGTAAATAGCGTTGCCCCAAGAATCCTCCATCACCACAGCTCGGCCCGGGGGATACTCATGCTTGACGGCATTTGATAGCAGCCCTCCCAAGGTTTCTGGGTTAGCACCCTTAAATAGAGGGAATAGCTCACTGAAAGCTTCTGTCTTCATGCAAAACTCGCGGAGGTGGGAAATATGATTAGGCGACACCCAACAGCTAGGGAACGATCGATGTTTGGGAACATAAACAATCCGTTGCTCCTTTAATTGATGATAAGGGTGCAGAGGCCCGGTTCACGTAAAATCGGCAGATTCTTTAATCTTAAACGGGTTTACAAGCCTGCCACTGCCTGTTGAACTTTACCCAACAGAGGTTCTATGTAGTTCGGCCAGCCGATCGCGATAGACTGGGTGTGGGTCAGAGTCTCCGGCTCGATCGCATCTTTACTCCACCTCAGCGGTTGACCTTGCAAGTCGCAACAAACCAATCCGGCTGCTTTTGCTAGAGCCAGAGGGCCGGCGGTATCCCACACTTTAACTCTGCCGTTGAGATACAGGTACAAACCAGCTCGACCGAAGATAACTTCCATCACTTTTAAGCCAAAGCTGCCCAGCGAGTAAAATTCGGCTCCGGGGATGCTTTGGGCGATCGCCCGGGCGTAGTTTTTCTGGTCTTTGTCTCCGAGAACAATTTTACAATTTTCTGCTGTCGGGGCCGGGGGTGGGCACAGGGCGATCGGCTGTGGCGCTTCGGTTCCGACAGTTTGGAACAATCCCCAATCTTTGCCGCCAAAATACATTTGGTCAAAAGCCGGGGCGTAGAGCCAGCCGGCCACCGGGTTCCCTTCCAGCAGCAGCCCCACCATCGAAGCGTAGTGCAGTTTTCCCCGAATAAATTCTTCAGTCCCGTCGAGGGGATCGATGCACCACAGGCGCTGGTAATTGGCGCGGTAAGCTCTTCTGGAGGCGCTGTTTTCCTCGGTAATCCTGCCGTCTTCAGGAAACAAAGCGCTAAATGCTGCCGATAGTTGTCGGTCTAGGTATCGATCGATACTCGTCACGTAGTCGTTGGGCCCTTTCTCGGAAACTTCAAAAGGTTCTGCTGCGAGTTTGTAAGCTTCTTGACCGCACTCGCGCATGGTGTAGCGAATTTTTTGGTCTTGCTCTGGAGAAATATACATGAGGTTAAACATAAATTTTTTAGCTAACTTCAGCATAAAAGCTTAAGTCCTTGGAATCGATCGGCGCGTGTCATTCGATTTTAGATTTTAGATTTTAGATTTTGGATTGACTTGCGCGAGATAAATTCGGGGGACGCAAGGATTTGAGATTTTCGATTTTGGATTGATTTGCGCGAGATAAATCACGTGGCGGTACCATCTAGAAATTCTTGGTCACTGTTTTTGATTCGTACAGGATTTGGGCGCGGGTGTCGATCGACCCGGTTTCCTAACCGTCAGCGCGGTTGCGATACAAGCCCCAGACAGGATTGATCTCATGTGCTGCACCATTGTCAATAATCCTTTTATGAACAGGCTTTCCGGCCTGTTCCACAAGAAAATTTATCTTTTGTGGAACGGGCCCCAGAGCCCGTTCTTGAGAATGGTGCAAGATGTGAGATTGATGGAACTCAAAAAAATTTACACATGAGGGAGAACCCCCCAGATTTTTCTAAAATCTAAAATCTAAAATCTAAAATCGACCGATCGATCGTACTAGCACTTTCAACAGCAGAGGATAGAATCTTCAGAGGTTAGATAATTTGTGCCAGCACCAGAATAAATATAAGGAGAATAGTTTGAAATACCATTTGGCATTAGGTCGCAAAATAGACCTAGATGGAATTGACCGCGATGCCCAACTCGGCAAATGCCCCCGCCACGTCCTGCGGGCCCTCAGAGAGAGCTTAAATGCCACCGTTCACGCCCCGGATGGCGAAGCGATATCGTTGAGCGACAAGCTGCGATCGAAAATTTCTTCTAAACCCGAACATTGGGCCGCCGCGCGCAAATTGTCCGAGCAAGTCAGCAGCGACGACGTGATATTTTGTAACGGCGAGGACATTGGCATTCCAGTGGCGGCGGTTTGCGGGGCTAAGCCCGATCGCCCGAAAATTGTTGTACATTTCCACAATATCGATCGGCTGCGCGGCCGCGTCGCCCTGAAACTATTCGGTTTGGCCGACAAAATAGACGTGTTCATGGCTTGCGCCAGCCCTCAAACTGACTTCCTCCGCAGTTATTTAGCTTTACCTGAATCCCGGATTTTAGTGCATCTAGACCAGACAGACACTAAGTTTTTCACACCCGGCCCCGTTTCTGGCGAGAAAAAGCGGCAAACGGTTGTTAGCGTCGGATTAGAAAAGCGCGACTACCGACTCTTAGCAGCAGCAACTGCGGACTTAGATGTTGACGTAAAAATTAGCGGTTTTTCTAAAGATGCCAAAGCTTTATCGCAAGCTTTCCCCGATACTATGCCAGAAAATATGTCCCGCAAGTTCTACGAATGGCCGGATTTAGTGCAGCTTTACCGCGATGCAGACGTAATTGCAGTTTGTTTGGCGGAAAATAAATATGCTGCTGGAGTGCAGGGTTTACTGGAAGCAATGGCCTGCAAGCGGCCGGTCGTCATTACTCGGACTCAAGGTATGGTCGATTATTTAGCGGCCCCGGATATTGCCAAAGTGGTAAATGTGGGAGATGCAGCAGGTTTGCGGGAGGCGATCGTCCATTTGCTTTCAAATCCTCAAGAAGCTGAATCTCAAGCGCAGCGGGGCTACGAAATGGTTGTGAACCAGCACAGCAGCGAACCTTATGTAGATGTTTTGGCCCAAAAGCTGCGATCGCTCTAAACTCGCAATATCAGCAACGGGCAGGATGCCCGTTCCACAAAACAGAAACTTGGTTGTGGAACAGGCATCTTGCCTGTTCATTAAAAACGTTCCACAAAACAGAAACTTGGTTGTGGAACAGGCATCTTGCCTGTTCATTAAAAACGTTCCACAAAACAGAAACT